>DATMSC010000534.1:0-5921 GCA_035565595.1 Longimicrobiales bacterium
GATCCCGAAATGGTCAACGAGGTGCTGGATGTGATGGTGGATCTGGCGAAAGAGGGAATGACGATGATGGTGGTGACCCACGAGATGGGCTTTGCCCGTCGCGTGGCGGACCGCGTGATCTTCATGGATGACGGACGCATCGTGGAGCAGGGCTCGCCGGACGCATTCTTCACGAATCCGCGGAGCGAGCGCGCGCGCGATTTCCTGTCCAAGATTCTCAGCCACTAGTCCGGAGACCCAGGAGACTTCCCATGCGAAATGGCCGCCACCGCACCATCGGCGTGATCGCGTTTCTGGCGACGATTCTGACTGCCGCATGCGGCGATTCCGGCTCGGCGGGTGACGCCCCTGCGCCTCCCGTAGCCACGGACGTCTCGTTCGAGCCCGGCACGACGATGGCCGCCCTCAACGCCGCCCAGCGGATACGGGTCGGCACCAAGTTCGATCAGCCGCTCTTCGGTCTGCTCGGGCTGGATGGGCAGATGGCCGGCTTCGACATCGAGATCGCGAAGCTCATTGCCGCCGAGTTGGGGATCCCCGCCTCGAACATCCAGTGGGTGGAAGCGCCGTCACCGGTGCGGGAGGAGCTGCTCGAACAGGGCACCGTGGACATCGTCGTCGCGACGTACACGATCAACGACCGCCGGCGGGAGCGGGTCAGCTTCGCCGGACCGTATTACATAGCCGGCCAGGACCTCATGGTCAGGGCCGGCGACACCTCGATCGGCGGACCTGAAGACCTCCGGGGCACCAAGCGGGTGTGCAGCGTCCAGGGATCCACGCCCTCGGTGAACATCCGTGAATACGTCGATGAGCGGCAGCTCACGCTCTTCGACGTGTATTCCCGCTGCGCCGACGCCCTGCGTACGAACCAGGTGGACGTCGTCACCACGGACAACGTCGTGCTCATGGGTCTGATCGAGGCGAGCAATGGCGCGTTCGAGCTGGTCGGCAAACCGTTCACGGTAGAGCCGTACGGCATCGGGATCCGCAAGGGCGACGTCGCGTTCTGCGAGTTCATCAACGACGTGCTCCGCCGGGCGGCCGAGAGCGGCCGGTACCAGGAGGCGTGGGCCCGCACCGCGGGCACCGTTGCCGGGCCGGCGCCGGAGCTCCCCGAGCCCCAGCCCTGCTCGTAGTTCGGGAACGGCACAGTCGGGTCGCGCTGCCACACGATCACAGTCCAGCGTTGTCGAGGCCTCACGGGGAGTCTGGAATGACGTTTCGTCGCAATTTCGCCATCGTCGCTCTCGTCGGCCTCGCCGCCTGCGGCTCCGATCCGATGGAGCAGCAGCCCACGGAGACGCTCCGGATCGGCGCAGCGCTTTCGCTCACGGGGGCGCAGGCGTTCGAAGGAACGGAGGTACGCGCGGGGTACGATCTCTGGGCCCACTGGGCCAACGAGGAGCTGGAGGGGATCCAGATCGGCTCCCGGCGCTACGAGGTCGAGATCATCTATTACGATGATCAATCCAACCCCGCGCTCACGGCCGACCTCACCGAAAAGCTGATCCTCGACGACGAGGTGGATTTCCTCCTCGGACCGTACGGCAGCGATCCGACGCTCACGGCCGCGGCAGTCGCGGACACGTACGGCGTCGTCATGGTGCAGGCCGGCGGCGCCTCGGAGAGCATTTTCGAGCAGGGCTTCCAGAACGTCTTCGGCATCCTGACACCTGCCCGGCAGTACACGCGGTCGGCGATCGAGCGCCTGGCCCAGCTGGGCGCACAGACGGCGGTGATCGCCCACGAACAGGGCGGCGCCTTCTCGACCTCTGTGGCAGAGGGCGCCATCGACTGGGCGGATGAGTTCGGCATCGACGTACTGGCCGTCCAGACCTATACGCGTGGCGCATCGGACCTGTCCGGGATCGTGCAGGCGGCGCAGGCGCTCGATCCGGATGTTTTCATTGCCGGCGGCTATTTCAACGACGCCGTCCTCTTCCGCCGTACGGCGGCGCAGCTTGGCTTCGATCCGCCGGCCATGCTCCTGACGGTGGGTCCGAGCAGCCCGCAATTCGTCGCGGCGCTGGGCGACACGGCGAACCTGGTGCTCGGTCCATCGCAGTGGGAGGCGTCAATGACCTGGGAGGACGCCTACTTCGGCACAGCGGCCCAGTTCGCGCAGCGATTCGAAGCGGCCACGGGCCGGGCGCCGACATATCAGGCAGCCCAGGCGGCGGCGGCCGGCCTCACCCTCATGGCCGCACTGCAAGCGGCGGGGAGCATCGAAACGAACGCGGTCCGGACGGCGCTCCGCGCACTGGACATCACCACGTTTTTCGGTCCGATCCGGTTCGACGCAACCGGTAAGAACGTGTCCAAGCCGATGGGCGTGACGCAGGTCCAGAACGGCGAGATCGTGGTGGTCGCACCGGCCGGGATCGCGGTGGCGGACCTCATCTACAACGACTGACCCGTGGAAGTCATAGCGGAAAACTTCGACCTCTACGCCCGCGGGTTCCTGCGGACACTCGGGATCTGTCTCTGGGGTACGGTTGGCTCCCTCGCGCTCGGCTCGCTCCTGGGCGCTTTCCGTATCTCGCCAATCCCGCCGCTCCGCTGGTTCGCCGGGGCGTACGTGAACGTTATCCGCAACTTCCCGCTCACCGTCGTCCTCTTCTTCTGCGCCTTCGGTCTCCCTGAGCTCGGGATCAACCAGAGCTACTACCGCTTCGCGCTCCTCGGCCTGATCCTCTACACGGCGGCGTTCGTGTGCGAGGCGGTGCGCAGCGGAATCAACGCTGTACCCGCGGGGCAGGCGGAAGCGGCGCGGGCGCTCGGGCTCACCTTTTCCCAGTCGCTCCGGCTGGTGGTGATGCCGCAGGCGCTGCGCTCCGTCGTCCCGCCGCTGGGGAGCGTGATCATAGCGATGTTCAAGAATTCGGCGATCGTGGGTGCCTTCGGCGTGGGCGGCGAGCTGTTCAGCGTGGGGAACCAGCTCACGAGCGCGGAGGGGTACGCCGCTCTACCGGTTCTGACGGGCGTTGCGATCGGGTATCTGCTCATCACCATCCCGGCCGGCATCGCGCTCGGCGTAATCGAGCGCCGGGTCGCCATCGCCCGATGAGCAGCGTCCTCTACGACCATCCGGGGCCGCGGGCACGCCGGCGAATCCTGGTGGGGAGCGTGGTCGCCGCGATAGGCGTTGCGGCGCTGGTCGTACTGGCCGCAGGGCGTCTGGCGGACCAGGGCCAGTTCGCCGCCGACCGTTGGGCTCCGCTCTTCTATCCTGGCGACCCCCGCTTCCCCCTGGTCTGGGCGCGGATCGGCGAGGGGTTTCGGGCCACGGTGGTGGCTGCCGCCCTCGCGATGGCGTTTTCGCTGGTGCTGGGCATGCTCCTCGCCGCCGGACGCATCATGCTTGGCAAAGCGGCGCGCATCCCGCTCGTGGCCGCGATCGAGCTTTTCCGCGGCCTGCCCGTCGTGATCTCGATCTTCTTCGCCTACAAGGTGCTGCCAGAGCTCGGGCTCGAATTGAACGCGCTGGGCTACCTGGTGATCGGTCTCACCGCGTACAACTCGGTGATCATCGCCGAGACGCTACGTGCCGGCGTGGCGTCGCTCCCGCGTGGCCAGCACGAGGCCGCGCTCGCGCTCGGGATGAGCGAGTTCCAGTCGCTGCGTTACGTCCGATTCCCACAGGCGATCCGGATCATGCTCCCCGCGCTCGTCAGCCAGCTCGTCGTGATCCTGAAGGACACGTCGCTGGTCGTGTTCATCGGCGGGTACGTCGAGCTGTTGCGCACGGGCGGCCTGCTGGTCCAGAATCTCGGGAACCCGATCCAGGTCTACATCCTGATCGGGGCGATCTACGTGGCGGTCAACTACGCGCTCGGCCGGTTTGCGACGTACGTGGAACGGCGTCTCAGCCGCGCCGCCACGGTGGCCCGGGCTCCGCGGCAGGTCGCCACCCTCGCGTCCGTCTGACCGTTCCACCCGCGGGAATGTCCCGATGGATCCAGCCGCGTTGACCAGTAGTCCGGCCGGGAGCCTGGACCGTGGGAGACTGGCGGGATGGGGCGTGCTCGCTGGCCTGGCGGCGGTAGAGGTCGCCCTGGTCGCGCTGCCCTACCTCCCGGGCGGTTACGACGCCGCGGCCGCGCCGGTCTCCGCCGCGATCCAGCTCTTCGGCTTCACCGGCCTGGCGCCGGCCGCGCTCGGCGTCGCCTGGCTGGCGCTGCGGAAGGTGGTGGCGGACCCGTCACGCGACCGCACGGCCCCGAAGTTCGACAACCGCATGGCGATCACGGCCATCGCCGTAGCAGCAGCGGCCATCATCGCAGCCGGGTCGATGTTCGCGGCCCACGGAAGCCCCATCACCTGGCTCGGGCTGACGGTCGCCTGCATTGTGGCGGGTGGTGTGCTCGTGCGCAGGGTGCGGCGAGCGGGTGTGCCCTGGACAGGGGCAGCCCGCAGGGTTCCGGCATATCTGATCGTCATGCCTCTGGTCGCCTTCACCGCACGAACCCTCCTTGTCCCTCGCCTCGGCGAGCTCAGCCGCGCGCGCGCCATGGACAACGCCGCGGTGCTGGTCGCGGCGATCGAGCAGTATCGCGAGCAGCACGGACACTATCCCGCCGCCCTGGCATCCGTCCACACCGATTTCCGCCCGGGTGTAAGGGGTGTGGCGCGCTACGGCTACGCGCCTGACGGAAGCACCTACGACCTCTACTTCGAGCACCTCGCCGACGCGTTCGACACGCGCGAGATCATCGTGTACAACCCCACCGGCTCCCCCCGCATGACCTCCCACGATTCGGACCTGCTGGAATTCGCCGGCGAGGATCTCGAGCGCAGGCGAGGTTACTATGCGGTGCTCGACACGCCGCGGAGCAACTGGAAGCGGTTCCTCTTCGACTGACGGGCCGTGAGCCGCCGAATCCCGGGCTCCGGTCACCCGGTGCGCGGCCGGCCACCTCGCGGGATCGCGACGAACCGCCTCAGCGCGCCGCGCTCGGCGCGACTTCCGGGGATGACCTGGAACCCGGCACGCACGATGGCGCCTTCCGTGTCACGATTTGGGTGGCAGCCGCCCATGGCTCGAGTCCAGAGCGGCTGGATGCGGTCCTGCGCCCAGGCAAGCGTGCGCGAGCGGGCACGCACGTGCTCGAGCATGCGCAGCTCGCCGTCATCCCGCAGCACCCGCTGCAGCTCGGCGAGTCCGGCGGCCGGATCCGTAACGCTGCAGAAGACCAGCGAGCTGATGACGGTGTCGAACGCATCGTCCCGGAACGGCAGCGCCTCGACGCGGGCCGCCACGAGGCGGACGTCCGGCGCGCGGCCGCGGGCGCTACGGAGCAGCGATGCGTCCGGATCGATGGCGATCACCTGTCGGGGGTCGCGGTAGAGGGGGAGGTTGCGACCCGTCCCGACGCCGACTTCCAGAGTACGCCCGCGGGCGCCGCCGACCAGCCACTCACGCCACCGTTTCAGCCCGAATCGCTCGACGATCCAGCAGCCGGCATCGTACAGCCCGCCAATGTGTTCTACGCCCCGCATGCTTCCTCTACGTGCAGGCCGTCCGGCCCGCCGCACCTGTCCGAGATGAGACGATGTGCCGGTGCCCGGAGATCGCGCCTTACCGAAAGCGGGCTCCCGCCCGCGCGAGGTCGAAACCGAATCGTACCCGCCTCGGGGAGGTTCCCACGCGACACGGCCGATTGACCCCGGTGCGGGCCGCCGGCTACCTTGGGCGCATCTTGCGCGCACGGGCGGCGCCGGGAAATGCGCGATGAAGCGGTTCGGAGGGAATCACCGCCGATGGCAGGCGAAGTGGGCGATCCCCGTCGAAACACCCCCATGCGGTGGCAGCCTGTACTCGCGCTCGGGCGGCCTCGCACTGTGCTGACCGCTGCCTTCGCAGTCGCATTCCTGGCATTCACAATCGCTGCCGTCGGCCAGCCTGTGGTGGTCGATGA
>DATMSC010000535.1:0-7036 GCA_035565595.1 Longimicrobiales bacterium
CGGGAGGCCGTACGTCCGCTCGGGCGGGATGAGCTCCGGACGTGGCGGAACCATGAAGTCATAAAGCGCCGGCCGCGTCTGGCGGCCGATGCGCAGGACGTCCTCGAAGCCGGCGGTCACGATCAGAGCGACGCTCGCGCCGCGGCCTTCCAGGACGGCGTTGGTGGCGACCGTGGAGCCGTGGATCACTGTTGACGGCAAAGGGCTAGGGCTAAGGCTAATGCCGGTAGGGATGGCGTTCGCTGTTGGAGGAGCGCTCGGCGCGGGTGCTGCCGCTGCGACAGAGGCTTCGGCAAGGCCGCGCAGGATGGCGGCGGATGGGTCGGCGGGGGAGGACCGGACCTTGTGGACGCGAAGGCGCCCGTCGTCGTCGAATACGACGATGTCGGTGAAGGTCCCTCCGGTGTCCACGCCGATGCGCATCATCGCCTCAGGTGTGTGTTCCAGAGCCCGTTCTCTGGCAGCTCAGCCCCCGGACGCTGCCGACCGGTGCCGGAGTGCAAGGCGGTACGGCCGCAGTGCCAGCCCTCCGACCACGGCGAGGATCGCGAACACCGCGATCACGATCCCGCTGTCCGGGCCGATGCCGAGACCGATCAGCTGCGGCCCGGCGATCCCTGCGAGTGCGGCCAGGGGTCCGACGGCGTAGCCGATCCCGATCAGGCCCTCGTGCGTGCCACCGGCCTCGACGGCGGCCGCGCCTACGGCCATCGCGTAATAGAGCGCCGCATAGTAGACCACGCCCTGCGCCGCGCCGAAAATGGCCAGACCGACGAGCAGCGTCGCCATCCCGGGTGCGGCCACGATCATGGCGAACCCGGCGGCGAGCCCGATGCCGCCCACGAGCAGCACGCTCCAGCGGCCGTGCCAGAACGGGAGCCGCCACAACACCGTGATGGCGAGGACGCGGGCGACCATCCAGGTGGCGGTCGCGGGCGTCTCGACCACCGGCGAGGCGCCCACCTCTTCGACGCGGAAGGGCATGAGCGGCGAGAGTGCGCCGATCAGGAGATACCCCGCCGGCAGGAGCGCCCTCGCCGAGCCGAGCAGCATCGGGTACTCGGACGTGATCGACGCTTGCCAGGTCGCCGGCTCGTGTTGCCCGGGTGCCCGCCCGAACCAGGGGAGCGCGACGATCGCCAGCAGACTGGCCGGAACGAGCGCCACCAGCGCCAGCGCGGCCCGCTGTTCGATGACCGGCGCCATGGCGATGAGCGCGAGAGAGACGGCGCTCATCCACGTCACGTTGAACCAGCCGATCGCCGAGCGCATGTCGGCGTCGTGCCGACCGGCGGTAAGGTAGCTCTCCACGATCGGCCAGATCAATGAGCCGAAGACGCTTACGCCGAGCGAGATGATCCAGATGACCCACTCGCCGCGAAATGCAAGCGGCAGCGCGCAGACCAGTGCCTGGCACAGGAAGATCAGCGCGACGAGCCCCCGGGTCGAGACGAACCTCGCCGCCGCGCGCGTGACGGAGGCCGAGCCGAAGGCGCCCGCGATGTACGCGAGCGCCGCGATGGTGTACAGGACCAGGCTGCGTTCGACCGAATAGTCGAAGTCGTGCTTCGCGATGAAGGCGACGCCGCTCCAGAGGATGCCGGTGCCGAGCGACCCGAAGAAGGTCAGCGTCAACAGGGCAACGAGCGGGGTCGGACCGGATGCTGCGGCGTTCTGGTTGGGACGGGGCGACTGCGTCGACATGAAAGTCCGGAAAGCTCTGCTTACGGTTTGCGCCGTTGCTACGCCTCCGGAAGATAGCCGATTCGGCGGCAGCGTTGCAGCAGGGATACCGGGCAAACGGGGATGGTCCGGTTGAAGTGCACCCTTCGCAGCAGGCCTTGCGCCACTCGCTAGCCGCGGTTCGTTTTCCGCGGCGCGGCGGGCGCCGTCGCGAAAAGGAAGAGGAGGTTCGGATGCCGTTGTCTCTCCCCGCGGAGCCGCGGGAGATCGCGCTGGTGCGCATGAGCGCGCTCGGCGACGTCATTCCCGCGCTCCCGGTCGCGACCGCGCTCAAGCGGGCCTGGCCCAGAGCCCGGCTCACCTGGATCATCCAGCCGCTGCCGTATCGGCTGATCCGCGATCACCCGGCGGTCGACCGCTTCATCCTCTTCCATCGGCACCGCGGCCTCTCGGCGTGGCGGTCGTTTACCGAAATCGCGCCGACACTCCGCGCGCAGCGCTACGACCTCGTCCTCGATCTGCAGGTCGCGATCAAGGCCGGGCTGGTGACGGCGCTGCTCAGATCTCCGATCAAGCTCGGGATCGACCGGGCGAGGTCGCGGGACATGAACTGGCTGTTCACCACGCACCAGGTCCCGCCCCGCCCCGTCGGCCACATCCAGGACGAATTCCTCGAGTTCGTCGAATACCTCGGGATCGACCCACGGCCGCTGGATTGGGGGCTGCGGTTCACTGAAGAGGAGCTGGCGGAACGCGATCGCTTTTTCGACGAGGTGGGCCGACCGGCGTGTGCGATCGTGGTAGCGACGAGTCGGTTGGAGAAGAACTGGCCGCCGGGGCGGTACGCGCGGCTGATCGACGCGCTGCACTCCGATTTCGGGCTGCGCTGTGTCCTGGTTGGCGGACCGTCACCGGTGGAACGCGCCGCCGCGGAAACGATCCACGCCAGCACCCGCGTCCGACCGGTCAACGCCCTCGGCGACGACGTGCGACGCCTCGCCTACCTCCTCAGCGGCAGCGACCTGGTCGTGAGCCCGGATACGGGGCCGCTTCACATCGCGAACGCCCTGGGCGTGCCCGTGGTGGGACTCTACGGGTTCACGAACCCGAAGCGATTCGGCCCGTACGGAAAGTATCAGGAGCTGGTCGTCGACGGCTTCGCCCGAAGTCCCGGAGAGGACTACGGGCCGGATGCCCCCCCTCGCCCGGACGGCATGGCGCGCGTCACGGTGGAAGCCGTGCTCGAGAAGGTTGCCCTGGCGCTCGAGCGGTACGTCAGGCCGGTGAACGGGCAGGCGTGATCGAGGACGCTACCCGCGCGCGTGGGCACTGCCTGCTCGCCGCCGTCTCCGCGACAGCGGGTGCCCCTGCGAGGGCACGCTGTCGGATGGTAACGCGATAGCATCAGGGGTTCCCGCATTCGCGCGAACCACGGAGGTTGGACAACCGCGTCTGCGGGAAGGGCGGACGTTGGATAGCCGCGCGTGCTACCGCCCCGCGAGCGCCGCGAAGTGCTCGACGGTCCGGGCGAGTCCGGTGCGCAGATCGGTCTCGGGGTTGTAGCCGAGCCGCGTACGGGAGCGCTCGAGTGACGCGAGCGAGTCGCGCACGTCGCCTGTCCGTGGCGGCGCGTAGTTCGGCTGGATGTCGGTACCAACCAGCGCCGCGATCTCCCGCCACAACTGGTTGATCGTGATCCGGTCGCCACATCCCACGTTGAAGACTTCACCTGCCACCTGTTCCGCCGGTGCGAAGCACGCCGCGATGTTCGCCTGCACGGCGTTGGTCACGTAGGTGAAGTCTCGCGACTGCTCGCCGTCCCCGAAGATCGTCGGGGGCACGCCGTCGAGCGCTGCCGTGATGAACTTCGGGATGACCGCGGCATACTCCGACGCCGGGTCCTGGCGTGGCCCGAATATGTTGAAATAGCGGAGCGCTACCGTTTCGAGCCCGTACGACCGGTACCACGCCCGGCAGTACGACTCGCCGGTGAGCTTGGCGGCGGCGTACGGCGACAATGGCAGTGACGGCATCTCCTCGTGCTTGGGCAGCACGGGCGTGTTGCCGTAAGCGGAGGACGACGCGGCGTACACGAAGCGCCGGACTCCCGCCTCCCGCGCCGCCATCAGCAGATTCAGCGTCCCCGTCGCGTTGACCTCGTGGCTCGCCCGCGGCTCGCGGACGGACCGTGGCACGGACGGGAGCGCCGCCTGGTGCAGCACGAAATCGGCGCCGCTGACGGCGCGGGCGCACGTCTCCGGATCGGTTATGCTGCCTTCGATCCATTCGATCCGGTCCAGGAACGGGCGGATGTTCTCGATCCGTCCCGTGGAGAGATCGTCGAGGACGACGACCTCGGTATCACCACGTGTGACCAGGTGTTCGACGAGGTGGGAGCCGATGAATCCGGCACCACCGGTGACGAGTACTCGCACGCTACAGTCCTCGGCTAGTGTATGCAGGTCAAGGCGCCAGGCTCAAGCTAGCGGGTCGCCGCCTGTGCAGCCACCCGGCGAATGGCATCGCAGACGCGGTCGAGATCCTCGAGAGTGAGATTCGAGCTGGACGGCAGACACAGCCCGCGCTGGTAGAGGTCGGCCGCGACATCGCCACCCACCACCTCACAGTCCCTGTACAGCGGCTGCATGTGCATGGGCCGCCACAGCGGGCGTGACTCGATGTTCTCAGCTTCGAGCTGGACGCGCACCGTCTCGGGATCCGCACCGAAGGTCTCCGGATCGAAAAGCACGCACGTCAGCCAGCGCGCGTGCTCGCCCCACGGCGCCTCCGGCTGGAATTCGAGCCCGGGAAGGTCGCTGAGCGCTGCCACGTAGTGCGCAAAGTTGCGCTGGCGGGCGCGGACCCGGTCGGCGAGCACGCGGAGCTGGCCACGGCCCACGGCGGCGAGGAGATTGCTGAGCCGGTAGTTGTAGCCGACTTCCGTGTGCAGGTAGTAGGGGGCTGGCTCGCGCGCCTGCGTGGCGAGTTTGCGCGCCCGGGCGGCCAGATCGGCATCGTCGGTCACGAGCATGCCGCCGCCCGACGTCGTGATGATCTTGTTCCCGTTGAACGAGAAGACGCCCGCGCGCCCGAGCGTGCCCGGCGAACGGCCGCGGTAGCTCGCGCCCAGCGCCTCCGCAGCGTCCTCGATGACCGGGACGCCATATTCGGCGCAAACGGCGAGAATCGAGTCGACGTCCGCTGCCTGCCCGTAGAGGTGCACGACCACCGCGGCGGCAGGGAGCCGGCCCGCGCGCGCGCGCCCGTGCAGCCATTCGGCGAGGAGCGCAGGATCCATGTTCCACGACTCGCGCTCGCTGTCGATCAGCACCGGCGTGGCGCCGAGATACCGGATCGGATTGACGCTCGCGACGAAGGTCGCAGTGCTTACCGCAACCTCGTCGCCCGGTCCGATGCCCGATAGTTGCAGCGCGAGATGCAGCGCCGCCGTGCCGGAGCTGAGGGCGACGGCGTAGCGGGCCCCGACCTCGGCTGCGAACTCCGCCTCGAACGCGTCCACGTGCGGGCCGAGCGGCGCAATCCAGTTGGACTCGAACGCATCCTGGATCAGCCGCAGCTCGTCCGTGCCCAGATGCGGCGTCGACAGCGGGATCCGGCGAACCGGCGCGGTGGTGGTTGGCTGAGATCCTATTGTTGGCATCCTGTGGCGAGGGGCGCACGACATTGCGGCGGAATAATTACGCCGCGAGAGGCGCACGGGTCAAGCTGGAGGTTGCGCCGACACGCGCCGCGTCCTAGCCTGTCGTGCGCCATCCTCGGGGACGACCGTGGCGTAGCTCCTCCTTCCCGTTAATACGGCATGGCCCGACTCGACTCGCCGTCAATCCTGCGCGGCTCCAGGCAAGACGGACATGGCGGACAGCGACGAAGCAGTCGCGTTGGCGGCGCGCTGTCGTTGTTGGCCGTTGGGCTGCTCGCGGCGTCGATCGCGGGATTCTTTGGCCGGGAGGGTCCGGCGGGGTGGGCGCTGGATTTGTTGGGCCAGGTCCGGCCGCAGTACGTGGTGGGCTTCGTTGCGCTGGCGACGATCCTCGTCGCCCTCCGGTGGTGGAAGACCGCGGCGCTCGCTCTTGCCGGCGCGGTCGTCAACGCCGTGGTCGTGCTCCCCTACCTCACCGGCGCGTCGACACCTGTGGTGACCGGCGAGACGCTCACCGTCATGTCGCTGAATGTGAAGATCCGACAGGCCGACCCTGTCGCCGTCGCTGAGTACCTGAGGACGAGCGATGTGGATCTCGTCTACTTCTTCGCCGTGGTGGAGCCATGGCTCGATGCCCTGATGGACGCCGGCGTCCCGCACGATCTGCTGGTGTCCCGCGGTGGGCGAGGTGGGCTCGAAATCGCGGTGCTCGGCCGGAGCCCCATTGTGGAGACGACGGTCCACGCCTGGGGGAGGGATCCGCGCTCCATGGCGGCCGAGGTAGTGGTGCCGTTCGAAGGCGGGCGTGTTCGGGTGCTGGGCACGCACCCGCTCTCGCCACGGTCGCCGGGAAATGCCGCGCAGCGGAATCAGCAGCTCACCCGCGTGGCCGAGTGGGCTGCGGAGCAGACGGATCCCGTCCTCGTAGTCGGCGACCTCAACGCGACACCGTGGTCCCACGCGTTCCGGGCGCTGATCTCCGATAGCGGACTCGTCAACTCCCTCGTCGGTGCCGGGCTCCAGCCGAGCTGGCCGGCGGTGTTGGGCCCGCTCGGCATCCCCATCGATCACGCGCTGCACAGCCCGGCGCTCGTGACAGTCAGCCGCGAGCTGGGGCCATCTTTCGGCTCCGAGCACCGCAGCGTGATCGTGACCGTGGCGCGGGCCCGCTGATGCGCTCAGCCCCGGCCGGGCCGGGCGCATCCTCGCCCATCGCAGCAACGCGGTCCTTCCGATCGCAGGCAACTACGACGCCTTCGGGAACGTCTCGAACCCTACCCTCCGGAGGATCCCGGCGATACCGTCGCGGGCAGATTCGAATTCGGCAATCTGGTCAAGTGTGGGGTTGCGGTTCCGGGCGCGGGCGAGCGTGGTATCGAGCCCGGCCAGGTGGGCGGCGGCGTAGACCGCGGTTTTGGCGTAGGAGTCGAGAAGGCGGGCGGAAGCGCGGAGAGGGTTGTCGCGCAGTCGCTTCCTGAGCGCGATGCGCCGGTGGGCGTGCGCGCGCAGGCTGCGGAGCGCCGCGCCGCGCGGGTCCTCACGGTACGCGTACAGAGGTCCGGCCAGCACCCTGAATCGACGGCCGCGCAGCACGTCGTGGAGATAGTCGGCGTCTTCGGTCCGACGGAGCCCCGGATCGAAGCGACCCGAGCGGGCGATCGCGCCGGGCAGCATGACTGTCGCCTGCCCGCA
>DATMSC010000536.1:0-2961 GCA_035565595.1 Longimicrobiales bacterium
TGACGCATGCGCACGCGCTGGGCGGTCTCGTAGCCGTTGCTGTAGCTCCACTCGTGCAACCCCATCTTCATGCTGATGAGGTTTTGCCCGTAGGGCGGCCGGTCTTCGATCGACTCGCCCTGGCAGTACTGGTGGATCGAAATGGCCGCCTGGTGGCCGTGCGCGACGGCCCAGATGATGTTCTCGGGGCCCCAGGCAGCATCGCCGCCGAAGAAGATGCCTTCCCGCGTGCACTGGAACGTCTTCCTGTCGACGACCGGCATGTCCCACTGGTTGAACTCGATGCCGATGTCGCGCTCGATCCACGGGAACGCGTTCTCCTGGCCGATGGCGAGGATCACCGTGTCACAGGGGATGACGACGGTGTCGATGACTTCCATGCTCGCGCGGCCGTTCGAACCCTCGTTCCAGCGGACGCGGTCGAACTCCATGCCGACGAGCTTGCCGTCCTCGATGACGAACCGCTTCGGCGAGTGGTTCTCGACGATCTCGATACCTTCTTCTTCGGCGTCCTCGAGCTCCCACGGCGATGCCTTGAAGTGCTGCCTGGCGCGGCGGGCCATGACCTTGATGTCGGTGCCGCCGAGCCGCTTCGCGGTCCTGCAGCAGTCCATCGCGGTGTTGCCTACGCCGATGATGAGCACGCGGGGCTCGATGGAATCGATGTGGCCGAAGTGAACCGATTCGAGCCAATCAATGCCGATATGGATCTTGTCCGAGTCGTGACGGCCGGGTAGCTCCAGCTCCTTACCGCGCGGCGCGCCGCTCCCGACGAAAATGGCGTCGTAACCCTCTTCGAGGAGCGCCTTCATGCTGGTCACGGGCGTGTTGTACCGGATGTCCACGCCCATGTCGAGGATCATGTCGATCTCTTCGTCCAGCACCGAAGCGGGGAGGCGGAACGCGGGGATGTTCGTGCGCATCAGGCCGCCGGGGCGGTCGAAGCGCTCGAAGATCGTCACTTCGTAGCCCAGCGGCATCAGGTCGTTGGCCACGGTCAGAGAGGCCGGCCCGGCGCCGACGCAGGCGACGCGTTTGCCGTTCTTGACGGCCGGCGCCTGCGGCAGGCGGTCGGCGATATCGCCCCGCATGTCGGCCGCGACGCGCTTGAGCCGGCAGATCGCTACCGGCTTGCCATCGACCCGACCTCGCCGGCAGGCCGGCTCGCACGGGCGGTCGCACGTACGGCCGAGGATCCCCGGGAACACGTTCGATTCCCGGTTCAGCATGTACGCGTCCGAGTACCTGCCCTGCGCGATGAGGCGGATGTATTCGGGAACATTGGTGTGGGCGGGACACGCCCACTGGCAGTCTACTACCCTGTGGTAATAGTCAGGACGGTCAACGTCCGTAGGTCGCATGCTCGCCTGGATTCGCTGAATATACCTGACCCAACGTTCGCGTTGGCTCAGTTCAGCGGGAAACAATAGCCGATCCGACCGTACGATACAAGGGCCGTATCCGCCGGTCGCAATTGACTGTACCCGACCCCGGCGTCCGTAGCGGTTCCGGCCGGCTCGGCGCCCCGGTTCGCAGTGCTCGGTCGTGATTCCATCACCCGGCGAGGGACGGTTCTCAGCAGCGGCGCGGCGGAGTCAGCCGCGGCGATCCGGAGCCGTGCGTTGGCGCCAGAGCCAGTGCGCGACGCGGAAGAGGAGGAGTCCGGCGAGGACGGTGCCATAGGTGATCGGCCGGCGGATGGCCGGCGCCTTGACGAGCCAGAGGAAGTGGATGATGCCCAGGATGGCAGCCGGATAGATCAGCCTGTGCAGGAGCTGCCACCGGCGGCCGAGGCGCCGAATCGCCGCGCGATTCGACGTGAGCGCGAGCGGCAGGAGCAGCAGGAACGCGGCAGTGCCGACAGTGATGAACGGACGCTTCAGGATGTCACCGGCGATCAGCGAGAAATCGAAAAAGAGATCGAGGGTGACGTAGGTCAGCAGATGGAGTGCCGCGTAGGTGAATGAGGCGAGGCCCACGTCCCGGCGGTACCGGATGATGTTGTTCCAGCCGAAAATCCGGCGGGCCGGCGTGAACGAAAGGGTCACGAGCAGGAGGATGAGCGCCCAGCGGCCCGTCCGATGCGTAACGTTTTCGATGGGGTTGACGCCAAGGCCGCCGGTCAGCGCATCCACTGCGAGGTGCGCGGCGGGTATGAGGCAGGCTGCCCAGATCAGTGGCCGGATGGCGCGGCGCAGCGGCGAAGCGGAAGCATTCTTCCGCACGCTGGTCGAACCCGCCATGCGTACCGCTGAACGTTCGGGATGGGCCGTGGGCTCCCGGCTGGCGCCGGATGCTGTCAGTAGAACCTCCTCAAGTCCATCCCTGCGTACATGTGCGCGACCTGCTCCGCGTAGCCATTGAACATCAGCGTGTCGCGGCGGCGGAGCTCGCCGATACGGCGTTCCGTGGCCTGGCTCCAGCGCGGGTGATCGACATTGGGATTCACGTTCGCGTAGAAGCCGTACTCATGGGGCGCGGCCTTCATCCACGTGGTGACGGGCTGCTCCTCCACGAACCGGATCGCGACGATGGACTTGATGCTCTTGAATCCGTACTTCCACGGTACGACCAGCCGGAGCGGAGCGCCGTTCTGGTTGGGCAGGTCTTCACCGTATACGCCCGTCGCCAGGAAGCTGAGCGGGTTCAGCGCCTCATCGAGTCGCAGTCCCTCGTTGTACGGCCAGTCGAGCGTCGGCTGGCGCTGCGCCGGCATCTGGTCGGGCGCGAAAAGTGTGATGAAATCGACGTAGCGGGCGCGGGAGGTCGGTTCAACCCGCCGGACCAGATCGGCGAGGGGGAATCCGCGCCACGGGATGACCATGGACCAGCCCTCGACGCAGCGCAGGCGGTACACGCGGTCTTCCATGGTGTGCGGCGCGAGGAAGTCCTCGAGGTCGTACGTCCCGGGCTTCGAAACGTGGCCGCTGATTTCGACTGACCAGGGCCGGACCCGGAGCC
>DATMSC010000537.1:0-3847 GCA_035565595.1 Longimicrobiales bacterium
CAGGGCTACGACAAGATGTTCCGGCGATTCAAGGAAAGGCCCTTCACGGCGACCGCGCGCGCGTTTGCAGGGATCACGATACCGTCGCTCCTCCTCTACGCCGTGAACCGCGACGACCCGGATTATTGGGAGCGCCAGCTCTGGGAGCGCAACCTTTTCTGGTTGGTGAAACTGCCCAACGGGACGTGGCTCCGAATCCCGAAGCCCTTCGAGCCGGGTTTGGTGTTCGGATCGCTGCCTGAGCGCCTGCTCGAATGGGCGGACAGCCAGGACCGGGAGGCGGTGACGGGCATCCTGAAGGAGCTCCTCGCGAATGCGAATCTGATCCCGGCGCCGCAGGCGATCCTCCCGTTCGTCGAGACGTGGACCAACTACTCCTTCTTCCTCGGCCGCCCGATCGTGCCGCGATCGATGCAGGACGTGGAGCCGCGTTACCAGGTGCGGCCCGGAACGTCCGAAGCAGCGAAATGGATCGGCCGCGTGACCGGCCTTTCCCCGATCAAGATTGACTACCATCTCCGGTCGTGGACGGGTGGACTGGGCCAGATCGTGAGCGAGGGCGTGAGCGTCGCCGCCCGGGGCGCGCAGCGGTTCATGGGGCGGGATGTTCCTGCGCTACCTGCGCGCACGGCCGCGGATGTTCCGGGCTTCGGTCGCTTCATCGCGCGGCCGCCCGGCGCGTCGTCGGAGTCGGTCGAGCGGTTCTACCGTGAGCTCGAGAAGGCGCGCGAGGCGCACCGCACCGTGAACTGGCTCAGGCAGAGCAATCAGCGCGAGGAGCTCGCACGTTTTCGCGAGAAGCGCGCGGACCACCTCGCCGCCTACTCGCGCCTCGAGAAAACCGCGCAGCGGATCGCCAGGCTCCGTGCCCAGATCGACGCAGTCGAGCGCGATCCTCGGATGACGGCTCGGGAGAAGCGCGATCGCATCGACACGCTCGAACGCGAGATCATGGAACGCGCGGCGGCTGCGATCGGTCGCCGCTACGCTCCGGTTGCACCGCGCTGATGCTGGTACCGGTGAGAGAGGGATGGACACGGTGGTCCTGGTAGTCGCGGTTGTCGGAGGGGCAGTAACGATCTTGGGCAACCTCGGTGCGCTGGTATGGGGCGCGGCCACGCTCAACGCGGCCGTGCGGGAGCTGCGGACCGTCACCGAGAAACTCACGGAGAGCGACGACCGGCAGTGGAAATACATCAGCCAGCTTGACCGGCGCCTGGCGATCGTCGAGGATCGCCACGGGCGCCCTGCACTCCTACCGGAGAAAGGATAGAGCCATGGGAGGTATTCTCGGAGCGATCGGATCGAAGGTGCTCGGCGCGCTTTTCGGCGTCGTGAAGCGGATCATGGGCCCGATCGGCTCGCGCATCGCCGGTGCGATCGCCGCAGGCGTGGCCGGGCTCTTCGTCTCGCTCGGGCTCGAGGTGACGCCCGAAATCCAGCAGGCTGCGGAGCAGGTCGGCACCGCGGTGGCGGGCGCGGTCATGCTCGCGGTCTACGGGCTCGTCCACAGGGCGATCGAGCGCCCGGGAAAGAAGCAGGATGCGACGGATGGCTAAGACCATTTGGGGCGAGATTGCGCCGTTCTTCGCCCGCGGCGAGTTCCGCTACCCGGACCGCATGGACGAAGACTTCCTCCGGTGGCTTCACCGCCTCCGGACGCGGGCCGGGGTGCCGTTCCGCATCACGAGCGACCACCGGCCGTCGTCCCACAACGCGGCGGTCGGGGGCGTGACGAACAGCGCGCATACCGAGGATCCGTGCAGCGCCGTCGATCTCGAGGTGCGCTCCAGCCGGGAGCGGTTTCTCGTACTCAGGGAGGCGTTCGCGGGGGATTGTCCGGACACCCTCCGGGAGATCCTTGCGCGCGTTACCCTACCCGAGGACCTCCGGACCCGCGCCGAGCGCGCACTCGGAGATCTGGTCCGGAGGGTGGGGATCTATCCGCCGACGGCGAGCCAGCGGGCGCGCTACGGCGTGAATGCGGGAACGATCCATCTCGACCGGAGCACGCGGCTCCCGCAGGACGTGGCGTGGGTGAGCGTTTAGGCTCTGATTAGCTCATGTCTGTGTGCCGCGCGCCTCAAGTGGCAGCCGTACGCCGGCGACAGCTCGAGCTCGATGACGGCCGGCGGCTCGCCGAGGTCCGGCGGGTAGCGGGTGTGGATGGTGAGGTGGATCACATGGACGCCGCTAGAGTGGCCGAAGATGGTCGAACACCCACCGCATGATCTTCACGGCGAGCGGGAACGCGTCAGCCCGGAAATCCGACTCAGGTACGCCGCTCGGGAAACGAGCATACCGCGTCCGAATGCGCGGCCCCTGCATGAGGCGCGCGACAATGGAGGCCGCCTCCTCGCCCTCGAACCCCAACGGTTCGGGCGCACTCAGTGCGGGATCGTCGTCGATGCGGAGGAGCACGGTGGTGCCGGGCATGTGAGAGGTGCCGACGCCGACGATCCACGTGTCATCGCCATAGTAGTGGATGTACAGGTCGTCGCGACTCAGGAGACACGATCGCGCGTCCGTGATCGCGTCGACGGCGCAATCGAATACCCACAGTGTCTCGCCGGAGACCGTTGCCTTAACCGTGCCACTCGCGCGCCGCGAGTACTGGATGCTGTACGTGTACGCGCCATCTGTGCCGTCCTCCCTGCGGTAGAGGACGGCGGGCTGGCTCAGGCCGCCCACGAGAATCCTGCACGTTACGACACCGTTCGGCGAGTACGTTGTCGGGGGCAGAGACTCTAGCGCAATCGTGTCTACGGGCAGGTCTCCGTACAGCGTTGGGGCCCGGTCGCGATCGTCAACGATCGTGTCGCACCGCTCGGCAATGCCCTGGGCAGCCAAAGCCGGCGCACACATGCACAGGGCCACCAATGCAATTCGCAGCCTCATCGCCTCCTCCATTTGGGTGGGTTGAACTGGACTCCTGCATCTTCGCGCCGGAAAGGTAATTCACCCCACTGACAGTGGTGCGATCACCGCTTTCAGAATTCCGTGGTTTCGAATCACGCCCGGTAAGCTGGCGCCGTTAACCTTTGGCCATCCCAACAGGAGATTCGGAATGCACGGACCGGAATTCGCTTTCATCGCCGGTGTATCTGCGCCTGAACTGCACATCGAAGCCGGCGACCTGGTGCAATTCGTTCCCGGCGTGAGCTATCCACTCGCGATTTTCCCCGGCTCGGTAGACCGGCGAATCATCACGGACCTCCGCCATCTGTGCCAGTCGGCTCGCTGGCGTCGTTGTCAGCTTCGAGGAGCCTGCGGTGTTCGCCCATGCTGGCTTCCGCAGCTTCGCCGAGTGAAGTAGCCGACTCTTGGCGATCACGTTGCCACGCTCGAACGATCCGCGCGATTTGTTTCATTGCGCGGGCGTCCGCGTTGCGGGATGTCTCGCGCAGCTCCGACGCGTATTTCGGCCCCTCACCCACCAGCAGCCAGTGTGCCGACAACCCCAACTGCTCGCATAACTGAAGAACATTCGCCCCGCGGGGCAACGTCCCCTCTTTCAACCATGAGTTGACCGCGCCGGCGCACGCCGCGGCCCCGTCCGAGCCGCCCTCCGGCATCCCGCCCGCGCTGCGGCCCGATCCGGTGGCCATCGCACTCATCCGGTCCGGTCGCGTGGGCCTACGCGAGACCGAGCTCTGGCTCGTCCGCTCGAGCGGAGATCTCGTCCGCGAGAGCTACCGGGTTCGGCCGCCGCTCACGTTCCGGGCCGCAGGAGACTCTGTCGTCGTGCAGGGCTCCAGCCTCTGGTGGCTCCGGCCGCTCGCCTCCATAGGCCTTTGCGCCGCCGGCGGGTACGCAGGCGTCCGGACCGAGAGCACCATCCCGGTCG
>DATMSC010000538.1:0-5351 GCA_035565595.1 Longimicrobiales bacterium
GGCCACGGCGGTTTACGCGCACCGCGTCGGGATCCCCGTCACGCTCGTGCTGTTCCCGGAGCCGGTCACACCCGCCGTCGAGTCGACGTTGTGCATCGAACGGGCGATCGGCGCGGAGCTTCGCTTCACGACACGCATGGAAACCGTTCCGCTCGCCGTGGTCGCGGCGAGGGCGGCGTATCGCAACGAGCAACTCGTGGTGATCCCGCCCGGTGGCTCGAACCCGATCGGTGCGCTCGGTTACGTGGACGCGGCGCTCGAGCTCGCGGAGCAGATCGCGGCGGGGTTGTGCCCGGTGCCACGGGCCGTGTACGTCGCCGGCGGCACGTTGGGTACTGCCGCGGGGCTGGCAGTGGGGTTCGCGCTCACCGGGCTCGAGACGACGGTGAAGGCTACGCGCGTCACGAGCACGATCGTGTCGAATGAACGGGTGCTCCGGCGGTTGATCCGCGGGGTCGTCACGCTCCTGGCGGAAGCCGGAGTGCCGGCGCCACCGGTGAAGGACGTGTTGCGGCGGGTCGAGCTGCTGCACGACTACATTGGCCCCGGATACGCCGTCGAGACCAGCGACGGGCGGGCCGCGATGAGGACTTTCGCCGCGGCCGGTCTGACGCTCGACCCGACGTATACCGCGAAGACGGCCGCCGCATTCCTGGCGGCGGCAAAGGCTGCACGGGCCGGCGAGCCCGGCCCGCTGCTGTACTGGCACACGATCAGCGCGACAATGCCCGTGCACCTCGCGGGCGACACAGGCGTCGACGCGCTCCCGCCGCCGTTCCAGCGCTATCTCTCGCGGGGGCATACTCCGCATTGAACCCATGATGGATGAACACCGAATGCAGAGCCCGCACGACTACATCGACCAGAATCTGGAGAGATTTCGAGCCGAGCTGCTCGACTGGCTTCGTATTCCGAGCATCAGCGCCCGCCCCGAGTACGCGTCCGACGTGCGCAGGGCCGCGGAATGGGCGAGCCGGAGCCTCGCAGACGCGGGGCTGAACGCGTCGGTCGAAGAAACGGCCGGCAATTCGGTGGTCATCGGGGAGTGGCGGGGTGCCGGCGAGTCAGCGCCGACGGTGCTCATTTACGGGCACTACGATGTGCAACCCGCCGAGCCCCTGGAGCTCTGGACCTCGCCGCCATTCGAGCCGCAGATCCGGGATGGGCGCGTGTACGCGCGCGGCGCCGTCGACGACAAGGGGCAGTGCTTCCTGCACGTCAAAGCGATCGAGGCGCACCTCCGGACCCGCGGCCGTCTCCCCGTGAACGTCGTCGTACTCATCGAGGGGGAGGAGGAGGTTGGCAGCGGGAATCTGCTGCCTTTCGTGCGGGACAATGCTTCACGGCTGCGCGCCGATGCCGTCGTCATCTCGGACACCAGCATGATCGCGCCCAACGTGCCCACGATCGGCGCATCGCTCCGGGGGCTGGTCTACACGGAGATCATCGTGGACGGGCCCGCGCACGATCTGCACTCGGGGACTTACGGCGGTACCGTCATGAACCCCGCGACTGCGCTGGCGCGGATCATTGCCACCTTCCACGACGACGACGGCCGGGTCGCGGTGGACGGATTCTATGACGCAGTCGATCCCGACGAGGAGTACCGGCGGCTGATCCGGGGGCTGCCGTTCGACGAGGCGACGTACCTGGCCGAGACGGGTGCGCCCGCGCTCGCCGGGGAGGCGGGGTATTCGACGCTCGAGAGGCTCTGGCTCCGCCCGACGCTCGAGGTCAATGGCCTCGTCTCCGGCTACACGGGCGAGGGGCCGAAGACGGTGCTTCCCTCCAGGGCTTTGGCCAAGGTCAGTTGCCGCATCGTCCCGAACCAGGACGCGGACACCATTGCGGAGCTGCTCCGCGCGCATGTGCACCGGCACGTGCCGCCGGGCGTGGAGGTCAGCGTACGCGTGCTGCAGGGTGGCCAGCCGTGGCGTGCGCGATTCGATACGCCGCTGTACGCTGCTGCGGCGAGGGCGCTCGAACGCGCTTTCGGTAAAGCGCCCGTCTACGCCGGCGAAGGTGGCTCGATCCCGATCGTGCCGGCATTCGAGGAGGTGCTCGGCGCGCCCGTCCTCCTCATGGGCTTTGCTCTGCCCGGGAGCAACACGCACGCGCCGGACGAATGGATGAGCCTCGACAACTTCGATCGGGGATTGCACGCCGCCGCGGCGCTACTGGACGAAATCGGCCACTGATCGACCGGGCGAGGCTGCGGGAGGCCCGGCGCTCCGTCGGGCGTCCCGCAAACCTGCCGCATGCCGGCACCTCGGCAGCTCAGGGCGAGGCCGCGACGGGCGCGAGCCCGTTGAGGAACTCCCACTCCTGGCGGATCTCCTGCTGCAGTCGCTGGACACGATCCGGATAGCTGAAGCAATCGGGGGTGTTCGTCCCGTTCACGCAGCCGTTGTAACCGAGCAGGGCCCGGCGCTCGTCGCCACGTGAATTCTTCAGGTACCAGGCCAGGATGCTGGTGCCGTTGCAGATGTTGTCTTCAATGTCGTAGAGGTCCTGGCCGCACTCCTGCCAGTGGCCGAGCCAGCCGGGCATCACCTGCATGAGCCCGCGCGCACCGGCGGAGCTCGTGGCGCCAGGCTGGCCACGGCTCTCGAGCAGCAGGATCGCCGCGACCAGGGCGACATCGAGGTCCTGGCGATAGGCGTGCTCTACGAGCGGCCACGCCACTTCCCTCGCCGTCGAGTCCGGCACGCCGTGACGGCGCAGCGTCTCCTCGACCGACGCCACGTGGTCGCGGTACATGATCACGTAGTCGGTGGTGACGGCGCCATTGCGCCGCAGCTCTTCCATGTACCGTCCCAGTCGCTGCAGCTCTGAGAAGTAGGGTGTGGAGTCCGCCAGGTCGGCTGTCGGGTGGGACGCGGCGAGCGAGCCCATGGCTACCCGGCCAAGCGCTACTCCGCCGAGGAGCAGGATCGGTAACGCGAGGAGCAGCAGCCGACCGCGACGGGCCAGCCGCTCCAGTTCCTCTATCACTGGGGTACGCCGCGTTCGCGGCGCTTTCGTATCTATGTCCATCACGTCCGTCTCACGTTCGTGAAAAACCGGAACAGCCAACTAACATCGCGCCAGGGATTCGTTTTGAGCAAGTTCCGGGGCTGTTTCGCGGGGCGCCACGCGTGGGCGCAGCAGGGTGCGCCGGTGGCAGGAGGACGGGAGTGTGAGCGGTGGCGCGCCGTCGCGACGGCTACCAGTCCGGCTCCTCGCGCGGGCGGACGAGGACGAGGATCGCCGCCTGTGGTACAACGAGGTACCGGGTGTTCTTGAACGTTATCTCGACCGCAGCGCGGCGGAAGAAGAGAGCGTAGTCACCGACCTCGGCCTGGACGGGGACGAACCTCGCCTCGCCGTGGCCGATCTTCCACGGCTCGTCGCTGAGCTCGGTTGGAGGCGAGATCGGCGTGCCGGGTCCGGTGGCTACGACGGTGCCGCCCTGGACGGCCTGGATGTCGATAGCTGTCGGTGGCAGATACAGCCCCACACGGCTCCGATCCTCGCCCTCCGCGGGGAGGATCAGGACGCGGTCGCCGACGACGATGAGTTGCTGATCTTCGATGTTCATGCCCAATGAATAAACGCAATTCGTGGAACAACGCAAGCGCTGTCGCCATTGTTCGTTCGTGCCCATCCGACCATGGCGGCGCCCCGCGGCTGCCGTAATCGTGGCCAGTGCGCGGGTGCGGGATACTGCACCCCGTATGGGCGCGGGCGGCGGTGCCGACGGCGGCCGCCTGGCAGCGACACGGTCACGTGGAGCGGAACTGGAGGCGCGAGATGTCGAATGCGACGCGTGCAACGAAACCGCGGCGGCGCCGGGCACGCCGGCTGGTCGAGCGAGCCGACCGCCGACCGTGCACGTTCCTGCTGGATGTGACGCTCGTAGAGAGGGCCCGCCGGGAGATCGGCGAGTCCGGCGTCGTATCCAGCATAGAAACGGCGCTGACGGCGGCGATCGATTACCACCACTGGGTGCGCGAGGTCCGGGAGGGTCGCCGCGACGCGCTCTCCTGATCGATGGGCATCAGCCATTCGGCGCCAGGGCGGGTGGCGGCGGGATGATCCCCTCCTCCAGCCACGCGTGCTCTCCGTCCAGAACGGATCTCGCGACGCGATAGTTCGCGGTGTCGTCGTTGTCGAACACGGACGCGAAGCTCGCGCGGATCCGTCTCGCCGCGCCACGGCAGAACGTGTCAGCGAGAGTAATCGCGCCGCGGTTCGACGGGTCCTCCGCCAGGAGGCTGCGCGCGCGGACGCACGTCGCGCTCATGGCGAAGATCTCGGCCCCGATGTCGACGAGGCGGAAGAGGACCGACTGTCGCTTCTCCAGCCTTGGCCCATGCCACGCCATCGCGTACGCCAGCGTTCTGGCGAGACGCCGGGCGGCGCGGTCGCAGAAGCGGATGTGGCGGGCCAGCTCGCCGTACTCGGAGTAACGCGGCCACCTGCCCCAGCCGACGGCGTTGCCCGCATACCACCTGGCGACGTGGACACCGAGCCCCAATGCATCGCGGGCGCGGGCGCCCAGCGGCGCGCGCGGGTCCAGGAAGGCGCCGGCCCGGCTGAGGTGCGGGTCCACCGCTTCGCGGGCGATGAACAGGCGCATGATTTCGCTGGATCCCTCGAAGATCAGGTTGATGCGCAGGTCGCGCATCAACTGCTCGAGGGGGATCGGCGCTTCACCGCGTCCCGCAAGCGAAGCGGCGGTCTCATATCCCCGCCCCCCCCGGATCTGGACGGTATCGTCGACGACGTCCCAGGCCGTCTCGGAGTTCCACATCTTGGCGATCGCGGCCTCGAGCCGGATGTCGAACTCGTGAGTATCGGCAAGGGCCGCCGAGAGCTCGGCGACGGCTTCCATGGCGAATGTGCGAGCGGCGATGTCGGCGATCATCTGGGCGACCGCATCGTGCTGCCCGACCGGTGCGCCCCACTGACTGCGCGAGGTCGCCCACTGTCGGGCCACGTTGAGGCACCACTTGCCGGCCGCCGCGCACGTCGCGGGGATCGTCAGCCGCCCCGTGTTCAGCGTGATCAGCGCGAGCTTGAGACCCCGGCCCACACCCCAGAGCACGTTCTCCTTCGGGACGCGGACATTGGTGAAGCGGAGCACGCCGTTCTCGATGCCGCGCAGCCCCATGAACTCGCAGCGGTGCACCAGCTCGACGCCCGGCCAGTCGCATTCCACGATGAAAGCTGTGATGCCTCGCCGTTCCGAGCCCGGGGGTGGCGGCGTCCGCGCCATGACGACCAGGAGCTCGGCGATGGGGCCGTTGGTGCACCACAGCTTCTCGCCGTTGAGGATGAACGCCTCCCCGTCGTCGGTGGGCTCAGCG
>DATMSC010000539.1:0-14526 GCA_035565595.1 Longimicrobiales bacterium
TCGATCGTCAACTGGTTGCCTGGGAAGGTGAATCGCTGCCGTTGCACGTCCTGCCGGGCAGCGGCGGAGGCGGGCACGGCGAGCAGGATGGCCATGGCCAGCGCGAGGCACGGCGCAAGGGGACCGCGGTTCATACGTTCACCTCGCCGAACGGGATGTCGCTTTCGCTTACTATAACAGAGTCGACCGAAATCTGCATGGGGGTGTCGCGCGGCGGGCATCGCAGCGGCCGTCGCCGGCTGCCGGTCGGCTCCGGCCGCTGCGGACCCGGGCCCGAACGGGTCGAGCCCATGGATCTCCACCGCATCCACATGCCACCCTGCCCCGGTCACGCGCCATGACGCAGCCACGGCTCCGGCACCACCCAGACACCACCCCTCCCGTGACCGCGACCCATGGGCTCATGCCGCGGCGCGGCCGCACGCGCTGGTAGGCGCTCGGCCGGCCACCGCTCAGCTCATGGGCGCGGCTGGCTCGCTGTACCCGACTCGCTCACGTGCACCTCGGTGTGCACGCGCGTGGCGTCGAACTCCGGATGCTGTCGAAGCTGCGCTCGGTCGATCCGCCCGGTGGCCTCGTCCGGCGCGCTCCGCTCGATGATCCCCTGGATCTCGATCTGCTGGTCCGGCTGTATCGTCCGGCTGCTCACCACGTAGATCATCTCGCCGGACCGGGTGCGTACCCAGAAGCCATCCGTTCCCGGCTGCCCAATGACCTGAGCGGAGAAGCGTACCATCTGGCCCACGTCGTCACTACCCAGCGGCGCCAGTTCCTCGAGCGTACGGACCTCGGTCACCGCGCCGGGCGCCGGAACCGCCGACGGCACTACCTCCGTTTCCGTCTCCTGCGCCGTCTCGAGCTGCGCGTCGCCGCGGTCCACCATCTCCGCGATCGCCCAGATGAGCAGCGCCAGCACGAGGAGTCCGACGATCCACGGCCAGATCGATGGACTCTTCCGTTCCACGTTGATATCCGCCATGTGCCGCATACCTCCTTCCGCGGTGCACAGGTGCGTCTTCCGCCTGACCGTCATCCCCCTCACGGCGATGTTCGGCTCCCCGCGTGGGTCGCAAGATGCATTCCCTGTGGACGGCATAGGGCTGGGGCTAAGGCTAAGGCCAGGGCTAATGGCGGCGCGGTCGGCGGTAGCATCGCGGGCAGAGAAACATCTGTGTCCGTCATCCCCTCCATGGGCGATTTCGGGAGCGGCGCCCGGCCCCGAGCCCCCTCGCGCGCAGGCGGGTACCACGATGAAGCCATTAGCCTTAGCCTTAGCCCTAGCCCTAGCCCCTACGCCGTAACCCGCCGCACGACGACCCCGCGCTTCCCGAGCTCCGCCACGTAGTCGTCCGCGGGTACGCAGCGGTCGGGGGTCATGGCTCCGACGGTGTCGATCCTGCCGCTCACCATGAACATCCCGGTGATGGAGAGCGAGAACCCGGTCGTCCGCGCCATCGCGCTGATCCCGGTATCCGTATCGAAGTGGTCGATCAGCTCGAAAATGATGGACGCGCGCTCGTCGTCGCGGCGGCCCTCGACTTCGACTCGCGCAGCAACGAAATCCCGCTCGTCGGGTCTCGCCTTCAGGTGAGGCTCGGCGCAGGCAATGAAGACCTGGCGCGGGATGATTTCCTGGCCCCCCACACGGACCGGCTCGATGTCGAACAGTCCCAGATCCCGGATCGCGCGGACGATCGCCGCGTGACCGGGGTAGCGCAGTGTCTTGTACTCCATGGTCGGGATCCGACCCTCGTACGTCCAGGGGAGCACGGACAGGCCACCGCCCGTGTGGAACGCCTCGAGCACGCCGATCGGCAGCGGGAAGGTTACCGGCTCGACACCGGTCAATGCGTCCACCTGGCGGAGCCGGCCGCCGCGCAGGACCCACGACGGTGTCGTGTAATAGTCGAGCATCCCCTCGATCGAGTAGACGATGTGGTAATCGAGAGGCGGTCGCGGCTCCTCCGGCAACCCGCCAACGTAGATCCTGACTCGCTCGGTCGAGTCCATCTCGCGGATCGCGGCGGCGGCGAGGACGTTGACCAGCCCCGGCGCCAGGCCACAGTCCGGGATCACGCAGATGCCACTCGCGCGAGCCGCTTCGTCCAGCTCGAGCTGCTCGAAAACCATGGCCGTGTTCCCGCCCAGGTCGGCGTAGTGGACCCCGGCACCCACCGCGAGCCGGGCCATGCGCAGGTTGAAAAGGTACGGCAATGCATTCAGGCAAGCGTCGACACCGCCCATCGCCTCGCGGACCGAGGCGTCATCCCGGGCGTCCAGCTCGATGCGTACCAGGCGAGGGTCTTCAGCGTACGGTTGCAGGTAGGGCGGAAGCGCTGCTGTCACACGGTCTGCCAGGACGACCCGCTCGACGTCAGGTTGTCCGAGCAGGTCGTAGGCGCACGCCGAACCCTGGAGCCCGGCGCCAAGTACCAGGAATTGCATCTGCTACGAATCTCCACTGCCGTAACGCCACGCCATTTCTGCGCAGCGGATGATCACGGCTCCAGCCAGTCCATTGAGTCTGCGGGTACGCCCGGTAGCACGGACGGGGGCTCGGGCTGGTTGCGCCCGGGCTCATCCACCGGCGAGGGGTCGTGGTCGGGCCCCACCGGATCTGCATTGGCCCCCGGCCCCCGCCCCCCGGTCGCACCGGGATCCGGCGACCGCCCGTCGACCGGCGGCCTGCCACGCGAAGCGTCCGGATCGACGGTGCCATCGTCGTCGCGCCCGCGCCGACGATCTCGCCGGGACGGTTCGGTGCCGGCCGGCCCCGGTTCATCGGCCGGGGACCCGCCGTCGGAGGCACCATCCGGGCCAGCAGCGCCCGGCGCATCCGGCGACCGGCCGCTCCGCTCGAGCTCCTCCCGCCGCAGCCGCCACCACAGCTCCTCGCCCAGGAGCTCGGGCCCGCCCGGCCAGGCCTGGTCCCGCGGTCGCGTCAGATAGTCGTGACAGCTCTCGACCGCAACGGTTCCCCGGAGGATGAACTCGGTCCTGGTGGGGCCCATCGGCGGGCAGTCGTTGGGGACGGGGTCGCCGAAGACGTCCACCCGCACGTTCATCACCCCGGGCGGCGGTGCCCAGTCCTGTCCGCTCTCGCCCAGCGCTCGCACCACCCGCCCCCAGACCGGCGCCGCGAGCACGCCGCCGGTCGCGCCCGCCACCACCGTGCGGGGCCGGTCCATCCCGATCCAGACCCCGGCAGCCACGGCGGGCGTGAAGCCAACGAACCAGACGTCCGTCGCGTCGTTCGTCGTGCCGGTCTTTCCCGCCGCGGGGCCGCGGTACCCGGCCGCCCGGACGGCAGTCCCCGTCCCCCGGTTCACCACGTCGCGCAGGATGTCCGTGACGAGGAACGCCACGGCGGGATCGAGGACCCGCCGCGTTTCGCGCTCGGAGCGCCAGACCACGTTTCCGTTCCGGTCCTCCACGTGCGTAACCAGCCGCGGCTCCACGCGATCTCCCAGCGTCGCAAAGGGCGTGTACGCAGTGACCAGCTCCATGAGCGTGACCTCCGCCGCGCCCAGCACGACCGAGGGCACCTCCGGGATCCGGCCGCTGAGCCCGAGCTGGCGCGCCATCCCGATCACGCGGCTGAGCCCCACCTCGTCCGCCAGCCGCACCGTCGGTACGTTCTTGGAAAGCCGCAGCGCATCGCGCAGGGTCACCTGGCCGGAATAGCCGCCGCCATAGTTCGTCGGCGCCCAGACCTGCCCGCCGGCCAGCCGGAGCGAATACGGCGTGTCCGCGAGACGGTGCGTCGGCGGGATCCCCTCCTCCAGCGCCGCAGCATAGACCACGGGCTTGAACGCGCTGCCCGGCTGCCGCCACGCCTGTAGCGCCCGGTTGTAGCGCGAATCATTGAAGTCACGCCCACCCACCATCGCCAGCACCCCGCCGGTCGCCAGCTCCATCACGACGACGGCACCCTGGAGATACGGCGTGCGCCCGGAAGGTTCTTCGGGGACGTCGGCGCTCTGCGAATAGCGCGGGTGGCGGAACGTGCCGTACGCGCCCGACTCGATCCGCTCGAGCTGCGCCAGGAGCTCCCGTTCCGCGATCCGCTGCACGTCCAGGTCGATCGTCGCGTGGATCGTGAGCCCGCGGGTGTACAACGCCCGACCGAGCACCTGCTCCATCTCCTGGCGGACTGCCTCCAGGAAATACGGCGCCTCGTCCCGGACGATCCAGTCGCTGCGGCTGAGGTGGACCGGCTCCTCGGCCGCGACTCTCGCCTCCTCCGCCGTGATCAGCCCGGCCGCGACCATCCGGCTGAGCACCACCGACCGCCGCCGCTTCGCCGCCTCCGGCGCGGCCCGCGGGTTCAGGACCGATGGCGCAACCGGCACGCCCGCGAGCATGGCGCCCTCGGCCAGCGTGAGCTGCGATGCAGACTTGCCGAAGAACTCCCGGGCGGCGGCCTCGATACCCCAGGCGCCACTCCCGAAGTAGATCTGGTTCAGGTACAGCTCCAGGATCTCCTGCTTGCCGTACCGCTCCTCGATCTCCATGGCGACGCGCATCTCGCCCAGCTTGCGCGCGACCGTCCGCTCCTCCGCCGGCAGCGCATCGGGGAATAGGTTGCGCGCGAGCTGCATGGTGATCGTGCTGAAGCCCTCCTCGATCCGCCTCGCCTGCAGGTTGCGCCAGGCTGCACCAGGAATGCGCCGCCAGTCCACACCGCTGTGCTCCCAGAAACGCCGGTCCTCCGCTGCAATGAAAGCGGCTGCCACGTGTTCCGGTACAGAATCCAGCGGCACCAGCACCCGCCGGACGAGGTAGAGGCTCCCCACCGGTTCGCCGTTCCTGTCCACGACGACAGACGCCTCGTCCGGCATGTAGCCCTGGAGCAACTCGATGTCTGGACACCCGCGCAGCCCGCACGTCGTCCACGCGACCACCAGCGCGAGACCCGCGGCGACCAGCATCAACCCCGCGATCGCCGCGCCGAGAACCACACCACCTCGCCCCATCCGCATACGCCGGCACTCGTTGCGGGATTCATGCCGGGCACCGCCCGGGCACGACTTCCGCCACTTTCGTCGACGTTTTCATTGACAACACACAGGTCGCCGCCTATCTTGGCAACCTGGACGGGCCGGATCGCCCGTAATCCGTAGCGTTCGAGGCAGGAATTTCCAGGCGTGCAGACCGGCCAATAGCAGTTACCGGGACCCGCGGCGCGACCGCGTGGTCCCATTTTGTATCGGCGCCTGCCGCGGGCGCTTAACCGCGGTTTCAGCATGGGGTACGGACATCACCGGACCCGGCGATCCACATACCACACCAGGAGTACGGCGATGGCTCGTACCACAGGAACCGTCAAGTGGTTCTCCCAGGAAAAGGGCTACGGCTTCCTCCAGAGGGAAGACGGACCCGACGTCTTCGTTCACTACAGCGTGATCGATGGCGCAGGCTTCAAGGTCCTCTACGAGGGCGAGGAAGTCGAATTCGACGTCGTCGAGGAGGCCAAAGGGCCCAAGGCGACGAATGTCGTCCGCCTCAATCCGCCGGCGGAGCCGCCGCGGCGTGCGCCCGCGCGCCAGGGCGAGGGCCGTCCGGGCGCCGGCCGCTTCGGCGGCGATGACCGCGGCGCTTACCGTAGCCGCTATTGATCCAGCGCTCCCGGATCCCCGCGCGTTTCCTGCGAGGCCGGATCCGGGAGACACGGTTGCCCGGGCTGGCGGCGCACCGCTGAACTCGACCGGTCGCGCCGCCGGCCATCCTGCCTCACCAGCACCGGGCTCCGACCCGGCTTGCTGGACCTTAGATGCCTCCCGAGGAACAAATGAGTGAAATCCAGTGCGTCCGCTGTGGTCAGACGAATCCACAGCTCCAGCGTCCGCCGTTCCGGAACGAGCTCGGAGAGCGAATCCACAGCTCGATCTGCATGCTCTGCTGGGACCAGTGGCTGCGCTACCAGACCGCGCTGATCAATCACTACGGGCTCGATGTTCGCGACCGTGAAGCCCGGGATTTCCTGACCGCAAACCTCGAGGCCTACCTTTTCGGCAGCGGCGACACGGACGAGATCGACACCTCCCAGCAGGGCAACATAAGCTGGTGAGCTGAACGCACTTCGCGCTTCCGCACGCATCTTGCGCAGTGACCGGGCATGCGTGCATCGAGCGTATTCGTTCTGAGCTGGCTCCTGGCGGTGCCCGCCTGCCGCGCGGACTCGAGAGGTGACGCGCCTCCGACGGGCGAAACGTTCCGGTCGGTGGTCGAAGCTGTTCTGCCATCCGTCGTGCACATTCAGGTCGAGGCATCCTCGTCCTGGATGGGCGACTTCCTCCCCGGAGGCCCGGACGCCGGCGCGACGCCCCCTCCCGGCGCACGTCCGCAGGGTCAGGATCTCGAACAGATCCCGCCAGGAACGCAGCCGCCGCCTTCATTCCCGCCGCCGGGACCGGGGCAGGATCCGTTGCCGGATTTCCCCTTCCCGGGGCCCGGGCTGCCAGGCCCGGGTGAGCTGCCGCCGCGCGTCGGCGCCGGTTCGGGCGTCATCATATCCGAAGACGGTTACATCCTCACCGCCGACCACGTGGTGCAGCAAGCCGACCGTGTGACGGTAACGCTCCACGACCGCAGGCAGTTCGAGGCACGGGTTATTGCCCGCGACCCCAGCACCGATGTGGCAGTCCTTCACATTGACGGCCAGGACCTGCCGGTCGCACGGCTCGGCGATTCCTCCCGGCTCCAGCTCGGGGATTGGGTGGTCGCCGTCGGCAGCCCGCTGGGGCTGGAGTTTACGGTGACGGCAGGCGTGGTCAGCGCCAAGGGGCGATCGATCGGAATACTCGGTAGCACGCCATTCGATCAGCGGCAGACAATGCCGCTCGAACATTTCATTCAGACCGATGCCGCGATCAACCCGGGTAACTCCGGCGGGCCGCTGGTCAACCTCGCCGGTGAGGTCGTGGGACTGAACACCGCCATCGCCAGCCCGACGGGGTTCTTTGCAGGTTATGGGTTCGCCGTGCCCATCGATCTGGCCAAGCGCGTGGCCTACGACCTCATCCGCTACGGGCACACTCGGCGCGGGTATCTCGGCGTGCTCCTCGAGAACGTCGACCAGGTCGATGCCAGCGTATACGGCCTGCCGGCGGCCGAAGGTGCGCATGTGGTCCATGTGCAGGAATCCAGCCCTGCGGCGAGCGCTGGACTCGAGCTCGGCGACGTCATCGTCGGGATCGCGGGCGAGAAGGTCGAGACGGTGAGCGACCTGCAGGCGGCCCTCGCCGCCCTCGAACCGGGCGCGACGGTGAAGCTGTCCGTATTGCGCTTCGGCGAGCCGATCGAGATCCCGATCACGCTGGGCATGATCCGCACCGGAATCACGCCGGAGCCACAACCGGCGGTCGACGGTGCGGTCAGGATCGGCTTTGCAGTCAGTCAACAGGCGGGACGCCTTCTGATCACCGAAGTCCAGCCGTACTCGCGCGCGGCCCGCGCCGGGATCCGGCCAGGTCAGGTCATAGAGACCGTAAACCAGCAGCCCGTACACTCCGTCGCCGAGTTCATGGAGTCGGTTCGCCGACACGACAACGGGGCGGTTTCCCTCATAGTCCTCGATCCGTCCATTGGCAGACGGATCGTCAACTTCGAGCTGCGGCCCTGACGGGCCCGGTCGTGTGCGGCCGGTCCTGGCGCGAAGGCAGCTACGCGCCCGTGACAATTGCCTTTATGCCCGGATGTCTCTAGCTTGATCCATGGTTTCTGGAGCGTCACGGAGGAGGCAATGCAGGTCCGGCTCGCGCTGCTTGCGGATTACGCCAACGTCACGGCCGAGGGTAAGCTGAACATCCTTGGCACGTTCGATCACATCGCCGTCTCCAGGTTCCCTGCCATACATCCGCAGATGCAGTTGATCCTGCGCCTCGAGGCGAGAGCAGCGGAGAAGGACCGGTCACACACTCTCGAGATTCGGCTCCACGACCCGGACGGCAAGACCGTTTTCGACATCAAGGGCGAAATGGTACCACGGGGTGGCGGGCCGGGCGAGAGCGTGGCCACCAACCAGATCATCGGGATCAACAACCTCGCCCTCGAACAGGAGGGCGAATACACGATCGCGGTGTTCATCGACAACGATCTGAAGACCGAACTGCCGCTCACCGTCTCGCACATCGCCAGCGGACGAGGCAATCCCAGCGCGCTGGCCTGATTCTCACTCGCGCGTACCAACCCTCGAACATCGATCGCGGAGCTCCCCATGCTGGAAGCGACCAAGCAGAAGATCGCGGATGAAATAGAGCGTCTGACGCACGAGCTCCGTGTCGTGCTGCCCGCTGCGATCCAGAAGGCGGTCGAACTGGGTGACCTGAGCGAAAACGCCGAGTACTCCTCAGCACTCGAGCGCCAGCAGTTCGTCCAGGCCCGCCTCAATCATCTCAGGCAGCGGATGAGCGAGCTGTCGCGCATCGACGTGAGTGCCATGCCGCTCGATCGCATTGGTTTTGGCTCCCGTGTCAAGCTGGTGGAGCTGGATACCGGCGCGGTGGTGGAGTACACGATCACCGCCGGCGACTATATCGATCTCGACGCAGGAGAGATCTCCCTCGCCTCCCCCATCGGCCAGGCGCTTCTCGGGAAGGCGCTCGAGGAGGAGGTCACGGTTCAGCTCCCCCGCGGCGCGCGTCGCTACCGTGTGGTCGAGCTGACGACGCTGCCGCAGATGCTGCGCTGAAAGAAGTGCCCCTGCCGATCAAGCTGGCCATTGTCTTCATCGGGGTGCCGCTGCTCGAGCTGACGATCCTGCTCCGCATTGGCAGCCTGCTCGGCTTCTGGCCCACCGTTGGTATCGTTCTCCTGACGGGCGTCCTCGGCGCTTTCCTTGCGCGGCTGGAGGGCCGTCGCGTGCTCGCGCAACTCCATCGCGATCTCGCCATGGGCCGCATGCCGGTTGCCGAGATCATCGATGGACTCCTGATCCTCTTCGCAGGCATTCTCCTCGTCCTCCCCGGCCTCCTCACCGATCTCTTCGGGTTCGCGCTCCTCATCCCCTGGACTCGCAGGGCTCTACGCTTTTCCGTTGGCCGGCGTATCCGGCGCATGACTGAAACCAGGCGCTTCAGCGTCATCACATTCCTGGACTGAAAATGCCGGGCGGGTAGGCAACGGACCCGGGACGGGTCGTTCCACGCCCGGCTTTGGACCGCATTTGGGCGAGCGATTCCGGAGTTTTGGTCGGCATGATGCGCCCACAACGCAAGCGACCGGGATTGGGACTCCCGGCGCTCCGGCCAGGTACTCCGTTGTTCCCGCAGTACTGCTCAGCGCTACCGAGCCGCTACCCCTGCGCTCTGGATCTCATAGGCCTTTTCCTGGCTCGGCCCTGCCGTCGAGGCCGGGCGGGCTACGCCCCGGCACTGCATTCGCCACTGAGCGTGCACTGCCATGCGGCAATTCAGTTTGAGTGGCCAATCAACGGGAAGCGACGGTTTCCTGCGTATGAAGACACGAAGGCCCGGTGGGGCGCAACCCACCGGGCCTCGTGTTTGCTTCCGCCTGCTGCCGGCCCGGTCAGGCGACCGGACCGGCTACAGGGTCAGGGTCAGGGCAGATTCGGATTGAACGGATCGTTGTTGTCACCGACGATCGTCAGGGACGTGTTGTTGAGCGTCCGCAGACCGGTCGGCTCATCCGTCCGCACGCCGATCGCGAAGATCGACGTAGCAGCGCCACCGTTGAAGAACGTCGTCGGCAGCGTGCCGTCGCCCCAGTAGAGCGAGCTGGCGTCAATGGTGAACGTCCAGGTGAAGGTGCGGTAGTTGAGATCCGTTGTCACCGAGGCAGCGCTGGCGTCCAGCTCACGGAGGAACCGGATCGGGTCGCCCGGAGGATCGCCGACACCGTCCTGGTGGTTGACGTTGCCGCCGTACGGGGCGAGCTCATCCTCGGCCAGGTACAGGTAGACCTTGCCAAGGCGGCTCTGCTCGAACCCAGGCGCCACGTGCTGCCGGAGCTGCACGGTGACCTGAGCCTGCGTCGGGATGTTGCCGCAGCCGACCAGCGCCTCGTTGTTGCAGATCGTCGTCGGCGTGACGTTGGTCACGGCGAAGTCGACCACGCCACCCACACCCGGAGCAGTCGGAACCTGGGTCGGCGGAGGCGTCGGGCTCGTGAAGGCGTCGGCGATGTAGAGCTCCCGGCGCGCGGCGTCGCGAATTCTGACACCACCACCCAGCGCGGTCAGGACCGTGCCGGACGGCTCATTGATGTCACCACCAGCCACACCACCGTTGCCGGCGCCGCCGCCACCATTCCCCACGAGCTCGATGCCGCGCAGGAACGGAACCGTCGCCGTAGCCGTCGCCGAGGTCACGTTGGGCGCATCCCATGGCGTTCCCAGAGGCACCGGGAATGCCGTCGGGAAGACGAGGCCGACACCGGCGCCAAGCGGCGGCGCCTCGTAGTACGTGACGCCCTCGGCCCACAGCAGGTCGCGGTTGTCCTCGACCTCGACGCTGTAGGTGACCTGGTTGCCCGACGTGCTGGCAGGCAGCACCAGCGGCGAGCCACCGGGCCAGACCGGATCGGTGCCGTCGCGGAGCACCAGGCGCTGCGGGAGCAGCGGGCTCTTGTTACCGGCGCGGTCGTAGACTTCCGCTTCCACGCCGAAGTAGTTCTCGCCAGAGGCGGACGGAATCGTGTACGTTCCGCCGACCGCGCTGTACATCGCACCGGCGAAGTTGGTGCGGCGAATCACGCGAACCGGAGTCGCGCCGAAGCCGCTGCTCTCGAGCGTCGCATCCTGGTACGCAAACGCGAAGTCGATATCAGCCGTCGGATCCAGCTCAACGTACAGGTGCCGGGTCGATGCACCCTCCATGTGCTTGATCTCAGGATCGACCAAGTCCAGGCCGAACACGGCACCACCGCCACTGGCGGTCGGGTTCTGCGCGTTGGTCTGGAGCCGCGCATTCGACGGGTTGTTGAGCTTGTCGACGACCTTGACGACCGACGCATAGACGTTGTTGGACGCCGTCGGCGTGAAGCCGAGGATGTCGACGAGATCCTGACCGCTGGTCACCGGCTCGCGGGCGAGGATCGCGGCGTTGTTCTCGTCGGCGAGACCGACGTAGAACGTGCGGTGCGCCGTGCCGCTGGGCACGCCGACACCGGCATCGGCCTCAGCGCCGCCCGCATAGAACGACGCGAAGGTGATCTCACGGCCGACCCAGTTGTTGAGGCAGCAGCGGATCGGGTTCGCGGAGCCCAGCGCCTGCGTGCTGAACTGATAGTTGTTCGGCGTCGGGCCCTGGTTGTCCAGGTAGATCGTCTCCTGCGTGAGCCCGAGGCCCGGCGAGAAGAGCTGCGGCACCGCCGGCTGGCCGTTCCACTGCGTGAAGATCGGCTGGTTGGCCGCGCCCGGCAGCGGGTTGCCGCCGACGTACGCACCGGCGATCGAGATCGCCAGCGGGCTGCCGGACGTCACGTCGGATACACCGCCGCTACCGACCGCGGTGGTCCGCGGGAAGGTCTGCGACAGCGCGCCCGTGCGGGTCGGATTGCCCGGGACGTTCAGCGTGACCTGGACCGAGTTCTCGTTCAGGTCGTTGCCGGAGAAGTTCACGAAGAACAGATCGACGCCGACGCTGCCCTCGTGATAGCGACGGCCGTTGTTCGAGTTGATGGCCCAGCCACCGACGGACTCCGAGTAGAACGGAATGACGTCCGCAACGGCGTAGAAGATGTCGGTGTTGTTCAGCGTGAGGACCTGATCGACCTGAGCGGCGACCTCACCACCGGTCTTGATCGCCCGGGCCGAGAGGATCACCTCGCCGTTCGGGTTGCGCGGCTCACCGACGTACGAGCAGAACGCCGCATCGCCGGTCCCGTTCGCCACGGTGCAGAACGCGTGCGTGGCGACGTGCGGCGACCAGTGGGCCGCACCCTCTTCCAGCGCGCCATCGACCTGCGCGGCCGAGCTGAAGCTCTGCGAAGCGACGACGCGGTCACCGAGCAGGAGCTCGACACGCTCCACGCCGCTACCCTGCGGAATGTCCAGCTCGAGGTTGACGATGATGTTGCCCGAGACGTTGTTCGGGTTCACCGCGACGAGCGTGATCGGATAAACGATCGACTCGATCGCGATCGACGGCTCCGGCGGCGGCGGCGGCAGCGTGACCTTGATGGTCGCGGTCGCCTTCTTCGTGTTGTCAGCCGCGGCGGTCGCCGTGATGACCGCGGTGCCCGCGCCCTTGGCCTCGAGCGTGGTGCAGTCCTGCGCGATCGTCGCGACGTTCGTGTCGGACGAGATGCAGGTCGCGTTCGGGTTCTCGCTGCCCGTCACGGTCGCCACGAGCTGGACCACATCACCCACTTCCAGCTCGAGCTGCTCGGGCTGCAGGGTGATGTTCACCTCCGGCGGCGGAGGCGGCGCGCTGACCACGATCGTGACACCGGTCTTGGCGTTCGGGTCCTCGACGGAGGCCACGGTGATCGTCGTCGTGCCGGCGCCTACCGCGGTCACGAGGCCGCTGGCCGAAACGGTGGCGATGCTGTTGTTGTTGGACGTGTACGTAACCTGCTGATTCGAGGTGTTCTTGACCGACGCGACGATCTGTACCGTCTGGCCGATCTCGAGCGGCGCCGTCTGCGGGCTCGCCGTCACCTCGATCTGCTTTTCGTCCTGCGGCAGCTCGACGATGTTCTCCTCGGTGCAGGCCGCCAGGGCCAGGGCACCAAAGAGCGCGAGCCCCAGGGTGATCGACTTACGAGACCTCATTCACTCCTCCCACGGAATGGGGTAGTTTCGGTACTTCTGCTGCTCGATACTGCAACCTGCTCATGTGACCGTCGTCCGCCCGAATCCGTGAGGCTCGGCGAGGGCGGGCTTCCACGGGACGATCGCATGTGTACGACGGGTACTGCCACTTCTAACGACCGGGAATCGAACCGAGATCTCTCCGCATTCGCTCTCCTGTTGAAGCAACGTTTCAGGGTCTCTCGGCGTTGCCGTCGGTGCTGGGGTGCGTTGCCGGCGTGGAAGCCTGGCCGGCGAGGCCCCGGCCCCGGCGCACCTATCGGCAACAACAGGCGGACACCGCGCCTCTCGCCCTGTCTGGCGACGGCCGGGTTCCGCTGCCTCCTGCGTGGACTACCACGCGACCCAGATTGACCGACCAATGCACAAAGGCTCCCGCACCGCGACATCCAGACTGCCGGGTAGCGCCGAACTCCTGCGCCACGAAAGAACTGCTCGACTACGGAATCGCCGGCCCGGTGGGAATGCACCGGTCGGCCGTGCGGGACTGCTCTGGCATTGGCGGGAGCCATAGTACGCGCCAGAAACAGGCGTGTCAAGACCTTTGGATCCTTGCGACGGCACAGGGCCGGAGCGAGGGCCAGGGCTCTGGCCAATGGTTCGCCGTGGGCGAGGATTGCCGGTGAAGATCTTGCCGGCGTCGATTGGCGCGTTCGTCGCCACTCGGACGACGGCGAAGGGTAGACGAAAGCACGGGCCGACCGTTCGCGGTGGGGACCGGTCCCGGCGCGGTGGAGCCGTCGAAGGTCGGCCGCGTCCGTCGGAAAGATTGCGGCGACATCCCGGAAAATGGCGGCGGCCAGCGTCGAGCGGAACAGGCCCGGCATTGGTCCTGGCCCATGCCGGTTCACAATCGACGTCGCCAGGCCCGCAGTCCAGTGACCCGCGGACTTGCGCAGGGGGTGCCGTCGGGTACCTTCATCATGGAGCTCGCTTCACCTTTGGAGCCGTCACAATCGACCATGGACCCGACGGGAGCACCGTCATGAGGCGAATCCTGGTTCCGCTGCTGCTGATCGGCGCGCTGGCGTGCACGGGCACGGACGGACGCGATGTGCTGGTGATCTACTCGCCGCATGGCCGGGAGAAGCTGGAGGCGTTCGAGCGGCTGTTCGAGGAACGGCATCCGGGCGTGGACCTGCAGTGGCTGGACATGGGTTCGCAGGAAGTGCTGGACCGGCTGCGGTCGGAGCGTGCGAATCCGCAGGCGGACGTCTGGTGGGGCGCGCCGCAGACGATGTTCCAGACTGCGGCGAGAGAGGGGCTGCTGGCGTCTTTCACGCCCACGTGGGCAGATGCGCTGCCGGACTTCGCCCGGCACCCGGAAGATCTCTGGCTGGGCCAGTACATGGCGCCGGAGGTGATCGCGTACAACAGCGACGCGGTGACGGGTGAGGACATCCCCCGGGACTGGGACGACATCCTGGACGAGCGCTGGGCCGGGCAGGTTCTGATCCGGGACCCGCTGCCGAGCGGGACGATGCGCACCATCTTCGGGATGATCATCCATCGCTCTCTGGTCGAGACGGGCGACACCGCGGCGGGCTTCGATTGGCTCCGCCGGCTCGACGCGCAGACCAAGGAGTACGTGCTGAACCCCACACTGCTGTATCAGAAGCTGGCGCGGCAGGAAGGGCTGGTCACGCTCTGGTACATGCCGGACATCGAGGAGCTGCGGGCGCGCACGGACCTCCCGATCGACTACGTGATCCCGAGCAGCGGCACACCGCTGCTGGTGGACGGAATCGCCG
>DATMSC010000540.1:0-3736 GCA_035565595.1 Longimicrobiales bacterium
CATCACCGATGTCTGGCGCTATGAGCACGTCGGCGTCGGCGCCATCCCGGAGCTCCGCCAGACGGCCGACAGCTGAAAATGCCTGGATCAGGATCGAAACGAAGTGCGTGGGCGGGCGGGCCGGGCGATAACCGCCGTTGACGTCGACCGCGATCACGATGTCGGCGCCCATGCTCCGGGCTGCGCTCGTCGGCACGTTGGCCGACACGCCGCCATCCATGAGCATGCGGCCATCGCGGCGCACGGGTGTGACAATACCCGGTATCGCGCAGCTCGCCTGAATCGCCGAGGGAATGTCGCCATCCGCGATCACGACCGGGTCGGACGTGGCCACGTCCGTGGCAACGCAGGCAAAGGGAAGACTCAGCTCCTGGAAGGTCTGGACGGGCAGCGTCCTGCGAAGGAGCCGGCCGAGCCGGTCATTCGAGACGAACCCGAGCCGGCTCACGACGGGGCGCGCGATGAGCGACCAGCGCAGCCCGGCAGCCCACGCTTCGATCCGCTCCACGGAGAAGCCGGCGGCGAGGAACACGCCGGCGAGCGCACCCGCACTCGTCCCGACGATCAGGTCCGGGCGAATGCCCTCCTGTTCGAGGACGCGCAGCACACCAAGGTGCGCGTACCCTCGGGCGGCACCGCCGCCGAGGGCGAGTCCAACACGCGGTCGCGGCGTCGTCACCTCACGCATCGTGATGATTCCTGCCGAGATCCCAGGCCGCGGCGAGGAGTCTGCGCTGACGTTCGGTCAGCTCGACGTTTCGCCGCGACATGACCGTCGCTGCAGTGGCCAGGAACTTTTCCAGGTCGTACTCGTTCCCGGCATCGCCTGTTCCCCACGTGAACGGCGGCACGTACTTGGGAGGGAACCCGTTGCCGAAGACGTTGGCGCCGGTGCCAATGACCGTACCGGTGTTGATGAGGGTACCGATCGCGGTCTTGACATGATCGCCGATCAGGCAGCCGAGTTTTCGCTCCCCGGTATCGACCATCCCGTCGGGTGTCCAGATGGACACGTTGCCGTAGTTGTTCTTGAGATCGCTGTTCGTCGTGTTGGCGCCGAGGTTGACCCACGCTCCCACGTAGGCGTGACCGAGGTGGCCGTCGTGCGATTTGTTCGAGTAGCCGAGTACGACGGAATGCTGGATCTCGCCACGGAGCTTGCAGTGCGGACCGGCGGCAACGGTGTCGAACACTCCGCCGAGGAGCGCCGTCCGCGGTCCGACGTGTGCCGGCCCCGCAAGCAGGGTGAACGCGGAAACGGTAGCGCCATCTTCGATCCAGATCGGCCCACGGCGGAGGTCGAAGATGACGCCCGGGTCGATCTCGACCCCGTCGCCTATGACGAGGAGCGCGTCGCCAATGACGCGGACACCTTCAGGCAGCGTGGGGCGGGGATGGCCGGCGAAGCGAGTGCCGATGTCCCGGGCGAGCTGATCCGCGTTCGCGGTGACGAGCTCCCACACGTGCCTGATGACGCGGCCCGCTGTGGCGACGCGGGGGATACTCGACGGGGCGCTGTCACCCGGGTCGAGGAAGAACTCGGGGGGCGGCGCCTGAGAGCCGGCCGGGACGAACCAGCCGCAGGGCTCTCCGTTGATCGTGAGGATCGCCTCGCCGGAGGGGAGGGACAGCGCCTGTGCCGCTTCGAGCACGGCGCGCGAAGAGAGGAAAAGGGTGTCGTTGTCGACCGTGCCGGTCACCGCCGGGACGACCGGCGGCGCGGCGGGCTCGTCGAATTCGGTCAGGTGGTCGGCGGCGATGTGCCCCCGACACCCCAGCCCCGTCGCCAGCGCGGCGCGCTCGCGCAGGGTATACGCGCCGAAACGCAGCTCGCCGGCGGGCCGTGTCAGTGTGAACGGCCACCATTTCCGGGCGACGGCGTCGTCGAAGAGGACGAGCCACCCTCCCATGTTACTTCCCCGGCTCGCGCAACCGTTCCGGCAACTGGCGGAGCAGCTCCTTGAGGTCCGGCGTCCGCTCGCGCGCGGCGACAACCGTGATGCCGTGCGCCCGCACTACCACGAGGCCCTCGCCGCCGAATACCACGATGCTCCCATCTTCCGACCAGGCCACGCAGTCCTTCGAGTCCACGAGGTGCACGTCGCCAATGGCGACGTTGCCGTCGGCATCCGGTTGCCGGGTGCGGCCGACGGCGTCCCAGGCGCCCACGTCATCCCACGCGAATGTCGCGCGCGCCACGCCGACGTCGGGGCTGCGCTCGAGCAGACCCTCGTCGATCGAGAGATCAGGCGCCTGCTCGAAGAAGCCAACGACATCGCCGGCATCCAGAAGGGGCATCAGGCGTGCCAGTTCGGGGGTGTGCGCCTGGATCTGGTCCAGCAGATCGCGGACGCGCCATACGAAGATACCGCTGTTCCAGAGGTACCCGCCCCTGCGGAGGTACTCCTGCGCCGTGTCGCGATCGGGTTTCTCGACGAAATCGGCGACCCGCCACGCCTCGACGCGAGGACCGATCGGGGGACCCACGTGGATATAGCCGTAGCCGGTCTCCGGTCGTGTCGGCTCGATACCGATCGTGAAGAGGAGGCGGTGCGCGGCGGCGAGACGCGCGACGTCCGCCAGCAGCTCACGGAACGCTTCGTTCGGCGTGATCACGTGGTCGGCGTGGAGCGACGCCATGACGGCATCGGGTTCCTCGCGCGCGATGGCATGCGCTGCCCACACGAGAGCCGGTGCGGTGCCGCGGGCCATGGGTTCGACCATGAGCTGCGCCCGGGTCAGTCCCGGCACCGCCTGCAGGATCGGGTCGGCGAGGTGCCGGCCCGTGAGTACCCGAATGCGCTCGGGGCTGACGAGCGGATTGATTCGATCGATGGTCTGCGAAATCAGCGGCTCCTCACCGGCGAGGGGGAGGAGCTGCTTCGGCCGGGCAGGCGTCGACACCGGCCAGAAGCGCGAGCCCGTTCCACCGGCGAGCACGACGGCCCAGAGCGGCGGGTCAGTTTGCGAAGAGTGCATCGATTCGGCCCAGGAGCTTCATCGGGCTGAACGGTTTCGTCAGGAAATCGGTGGCCCCGAGCTCTATCGCACGGTCGCGGTCGGCTTCCTGACCCTTGGCTGTCAACATGATGACCGGCGTGTTCGCCCGGTGCGGGAGCCGTCGGATGGCTTCCAGGACCTCCAGCCCGCTTGCACCGGGAAGCACCACATCGAGGAGCACCAGATCTATCGGGAGTGGCGTGCGCAGCCGTTCCAGGGCAGTACGCCCGTCCTGGACCACGTCCACCTCGTACGGGCTCTGTTCGAGCTTGAGCTGGATGATCCGGCCGACATACGGCTCGTCATCGACGACCAGGATACGCCGTCGCGAGGTCGTTGAGGCGGAATTCATAGCTTTCCGGATTACCAGACAGGCGGCGCGGCCTCGGGCGCACGTCGCCATTTCCATGCCGCCTCAGCCTCACAGCGAACCGTTCGCGGCAGGGTAGATGCGGCCTGCCGAAATGTCAAGCAAAGCGCCGGCCGCGGCAATCCCCGAGAGCCACGGGGCGCGTTGTGCGGGGTTGACATCCGCCGCCGGGCTCGGCTAGTGTTCGCATGCTGACATGATGTGGAATCCCTCTAACATTCGTGGCGCCTTGCGCGTACTTCCTATCCTACTTCTCGCTGTTTCGGTGCTTGCCGCGGGTTGCGACGATGGCTTCGGGTCCGGGCGGGCGCCGCTCATCGGGAACTCCGTCACGCTCTTTTCGGCGGCCCGGGAAGACCTGTTCCG
>DATMSC010000541.1:0-1726 GCA_035565595.1 Longimicrobiales bacterium
TGAGTCCGATCACGTCCACGCGCAGCGCTTCCAGGATCGCGGCCGCGGCGGCGATGTCGGTGCCCAGCAGCATGCGGCCGGAGGTGTCGAGCGTGACCTGCGCCTGGATCGGCCGCCACTCGCCGGACTCCGCGAAGTACCGGCGGATCCCGGCGATCTGAGCCTTGACCTCGAGGATGTCCTGGCTGGTCTCGATGATCAGGACGTCGGCACCGCCCTCGACCAGGCCGCGTGCCTGCTCCGCGAAAGCGTCCGCCAGCTCGGCATAGGTCATCGCGCCCAGGGTGGGGTCCGACGTGCTCGGCAGGAAGCCGCTCGGCCCGATGCTCCCCGCGACGAAACGGGGGTGGTCCGGCGTCGAGAAGCGGTCGGCGACCCTTCGCGCCAGTGACGCGGCCGCCCGGTTCATTTCGAGCACCCGGTCCGAGAGCCCGTATTCCCTGAGGGTGAGGCGGTTCGCCCGAAAGGTGTTCGTCTCCACCACGTCGCAACCGACTTCCAGGAACGACGCGTGGATCGCCTCGATCACGTCGGGTCGCGACAGGACCAGGTGGTCGTTGCAGCCGTCGAGCGCAGCACCGCCGAAATCGGCCGGCCCGAGACCGCACGCCTGGATGCTCGTGCCCATCGCGCCGTCGTAAATGATGACGCGGTGCTTCAGGACGTCGAGAAAGCGACTCTCAGGCACCAGTGCCTCCACATGCGCATGCAAAAAGAGCCCCGCAGCCTGTCAGTGCGGGGCCCGATCGATTGCAAACCTGAAGTCCCGGCACTTTAGCTTTTGTTTCGGCGGCCGGCGCACGCTCCCACATCGGGAACAACATCTCGCGCCCCGCCCGGCGGTAGCAAGCGGCCTCGCAAATCCGTCCGCCTGGACGAAACTTCGTAGGTACAAGTCTAGCACCGCGTTCGTGGCAGGGCAAGCTCACGTGGCGCCACGACGACGACATTGCACTGGACGTCCGGCCCGACTCGCCTCACCTTTCGCGGGATGGAGATTCAGATATTCGGTGTGAAGAAGGACCCGGCGACGCGAAAGGCGCTTCGATTCTTCGCCGAGCGCCGCATCAGGACCCACTTCGTGGACCTGAACCAGCGACCCGCGTCGCCCGGTGAGCTGAGGCGCTTCGTCGAGAGGTTCGGCGTGGCCGCCCTCGTCAACCGCGAATCCCGCCGCTTCGCCGAGCTCGGGCTTCGCGCGGCGAATCTGACCGACGCACGGTGGATCGCGAAGCTCGCCGAGGAACCGTTACTCCTCACGACGCCTCTCGTGCGCTGGAAGCACCGTCTGACGCTGGGCGACGCCGAAAGCGAGTGGCGCGCCTGGGTGGAGGAAGCCCGCCGCTCGGGGTGACTCCCGGGAACGTCCGCCCGAGCGACGGGGAATGTCACGGCCGCCGCTCGGTTTTGGATTGTCGCAGGTGGTCCGGGGTTCAGCCCGACGGACTCCCGCCACCCCGTCGGTGTCAGTCTGCGGCGGCGAGGGCGTCGAGGCCGGCCATCGCCTGAGCCAGCCAGCGCTCGTCGTTCGGCGAGAAATGGAAGACGAGCCCGCCGTTCGCGATCATCGGCAGGAGCCGCCTCGCCCTCGCCTGCTCCATCGCGGGGCAGCCCTCGCTCAGGCCGGCGCGCGCGGCCGTGACGTACGGGGCGCCATGCACCACGATCCCCCGCCGCCGCGCATTGTCGTTGAAGGATCCCGAGACACCGTCGAGACGGAGGCCGA
>DATMSC010000542.1:0-2387 GCA_035565595.1 Longimicrobiales bacterium
GAGGCCGTCCGGGTGCACGAACAACCCGTTCAGCGTGTTCAGGAAATCGTAGCCGGTGGTACCCTGCACCGGCCAGTCGCGGGGGAGCGACTCGTCCGGTGCCAGGATCTTCTCGACGACGATGTAGCACGGTGGCGGACCGCCGCGGCGACCGCCCAGCCGCTCGATCAGCGTGCGCAGGTACTCCGCCGGGTCGTACAGCCCGTCGACGTGGTCGATCCGGAGCCCGGTGATCCGACGCTCCCGCGCCAGCCGCACAATGAGCGCGTGCATCGCCTCGAAGACGGCAGGATCCTCCGCCCGCACGCTGATGAGGTCGCCGATGTCGAAGAAGCGGCGGTAGTTGATCTCCTCCGTCGCGGTCTGCCAGGCGGAGAGTACATAGACCTGCTCAGAGAGGAGCCGGTCGAGGGGATCGAAGCTGCGGGGATCGCCGGGCTTCCCGCGGTGGCGGTCGACGACGCGGGCGATCGCGTCACGCACCCGCGTGTCCCCTTCCGCCAGCGCCACCAGCGCGCGCCTCGCCGATTCCGCCGCCTCGGCCCTGGCCTTTCTCGCTTGCGGCGAGCGGGCCGGACGCTCCCGCAGCTCGGCGAGGGTGGAGGAGATGGACGCCAGCTCGGCGACGAGCGCCGGTTCCGCCTCGTGGGACAGCTCGCGCGCGACATCGTCCAGGATCGTGACCCACGTCGTCGGTCCGAGCGGGATCTCGTGATCGTAGTACCGGACGACGAACCCGCGATCGGTGAACCGCAGCTCGAGCAGCCCCGCCTCGAGGGCGCGGCCGTAGTGTTCGCCGAGGATCGGGAGCAGGACCTGATTGTCGAGCGGGCTGTGCGACGGCCGCCAGTCGATGTCGAAGAAGTGGGCGTACGGCGAGGCGGAGCCGTGCTCGAGGACGGAGCGCCACCACGGGTTGTCGGCGCCGGCGGCCATGTGGTTGGGGACGATGTCGACGATGAGCCCCATCCCCCGCGCGGCCAGCTCGGCGGCAAGCGCCTCGAACTCCTCGTCTGTCCCCAGCTCCGGGTTCAGGCGGGACGGGTCCGTCACGTCATAGCCGTGGTGGCTCCCGGGCCTCGCCTGGAGCAGCGGCGATGCGTACAGGTCCGAGATGCCGAGTGCGTGGAGGTACGGGACGAGCCGGCGGGCTTCGCGGAAGCCCATGCCGGGCCCCAGTTGCAGCCGGTAGGTCGCCGTCGGCAGTCTCAACGCCCGGGCTCGACCGCTACGCCGAGTTTCGCGCCCAGCTGCCGGAACCCGCGCACCCACCGTTCCGCGAGCGGATCGCCGCGCTCTGCCCGTTCGAGGTAGTCCTCGAAGTTGTCGTGGAGCATCGAGTAGAAGAGGTTCTGCGTCTTCCAGAGGTTGACCTGGAAGGGGAGCGACTCGATGAGCCCGGCGACGGAATCCAGCTTCTCGAGCAGGTCGACGTCGTTAGGCTGCCGGCGCAGCCGCTCCGCCATCGACTCGAGCGTTTCCTCGAGCACGAAGCTCAACCCCTCGGAGTCGAGGGCGACACCGGCGGCGGTAGCCTCGCGGACCAGGTCGCGCGCGCGGTCGAGGTCGAGGTCCTCGTGCGCGAACGCCTCGATCAGGCTGGTGTTGATGACCAGCTCTGCCGCCATCTGGAACGCGTTGGGGAGCGGGATGCTGAGATCGGCGAGGAAACGCATGAGGGGCGCGTTCATCTCGTAGACCTGGCGGTACTCGGCCTCCGCCTCCTCCAGCGTGGTCTCGAGCAACCGGTCGATGATGCGGCGCTGCTCGTCGCGGAACAGCGACTTGAGCGTGTAGGTGTGCCCGTCGAAGTGCGAGTCGATCAGGCGCAGCACGGCCGGGAAGTCGGCGCGGTCGAAGACGTTCTTCACCTCGCGGACGAGGGCGTCGAATTCCTCCTTCCCCTGGAACGTCCGCACGCCGCCGGCAACGTTGTGCTCGCCGAGGTGCAGCACGCCGAAGCTGATGTCGGCGGCCTCACGCGTGATTCGTGAAGTGATCGTCGCCCAGCCGAAGGCGAGCCGGGCCCTGCCGGATTCGTAGGTGCGGCTCTCGTTCAGCCGGACGTCGTAGCAGTAGACGCTCGCGTCCTTCGCGTACGGCTCGAAGAGCGAGCTGACAGCGTAGTGGCCGCCCACACGAAGGTGGTCGACCATCGCCGGCTGGACCGACTCGCGGTAGATCTGCCGCCCATCGCCGCGCTCCGGGATATTGCTTCGGGCGTTCGAGAGGCGTTCGAGGAACTCCGGCTCGAGGTCGAGGCCGAAGCACTCGTTCGCGAGTTGCACGACCCGCCCCGCGTACTGGATCACCTGCACCGTCTCGATCCCCGAGACATCGTTGAAGAACCAGCCGCAGCTCGTGTACATGAGCATCGCGTGCCGCTG
>DATMSC010000543.1:0-10301 GCA_035565595.1 Longimicrobiales bacterium
GACACTTCCCCGTCGGTGGCGCGGTCGCCAGGACCGGTCCGCGGATCCCCACCCGGGAGTGGAAGCACGTTTTCGACCTCGCGCACACCGATCGCGGCACCGGGGTGCAGGATCGCCAGCCGTTCGCAGGCGTTGGCCAGCTCGCGCACGTTGCCGGGCCAGTGGTACGCCTGGAGCCGTTTCAAGGCGGCGGGATCGATGCGGGGCGGCACCAGCCCGTGCCTCGCCCGCAGCCGCTTCATGAGATGGTCGACCAGCTCGGGGAGATCCTCGAGTCTGTCGCGCAACGGCGGGAGATGGATGGGCACGACCTCCAGCCGGTAGAAGAGGTCCTGCCGGAACCGGCCGGCAGCGACCTCGACGCGCAGGTCCCGGTGCGTCGCCGCAATGACGCGCACATCGATGGGAATCGGCTCACTGCCGCCTACACGTTCGATCTCCCGGGCTTCCAGCGCCCGGAGCAGCTTGGCCTGCGCCTCCGCACCGAGATCGGCGACCTCGTCGAGGAAGAGCGTGCCGCCGTGCGCCAGCTCGAAGCGGCCGCGCCGCTGACGATCGGCGCCGGTGAACGCGCCGCGCTCGTGGCCGAACAGCTCGGACTCGACCAGCTCGCGCGGGATCGCCGCGCTGTTGACGCGGATGAACGGCCCGTCGCGCCGGCGGGAGAGCGCGTGCAGCGCCGTGGCGGCGACTTCCTTGCCGGTACCACTTTCGCCAGTGAGGAGGACCCGCGCTTCCGTCGGCGCAACCTGCGCAATCATGTCGCGTACCCGCGCCATGACGGCGCTCGAACCGACGAGCCGGGTTTCGACCGCGAGGTCGGCGGCGAGTGTGCGGGAAAGGTCGAGGGCGCGGCGCAGCTCGAGGGCACCGCGTAGCGCGAGGAGAACCGCCTCGGGAGTGAGCGGCTTTTCAATGAACTGGAACGCGCCGAGCTTCGTCGCCCGCACCGCATCGCCCAGCGTGGCGCGGCCGCTCATCATCACCACGGGGAGCGACGGCGCCAGCTCCCGGAGCGCTTCGAGGACCTGGATCCCGTCGCGGCCGGGCATCGCCAGATCGAGCATGGCGACGTCCGGCTCCTCCTCCGCTACCGCGGCGAGCGCAGCCTCGCCATCTGTCGCCTCCCGCGTACGATAGCCTTCGGCTTCCAGCAGGCGAGCCAGCATCCGCCGGATGTTGGCTTCATCGTCCACCAGGAGGACGGTGGCCACGGCGGGTTCAACGCTGCACGACCACGCGCATCAGGACCGGCGCGTTCGGCGCGCTGAGCCTTCGGGCGTCGGCGCAGTGCGCCCGGGCCTCCGGGCCGAAGAATAGGCGCACCAGGCCGTCGCTCGAGTCGCCGGGCGCCGCGCGTTCGTCGCACTCCGCCGCGTCGCGCAGGTGCGGGTGCAGCAGCGCCGCGACCTCGTCGCCGGTCGCGACGTCCGGCGTGCTGACGGCGAGCACAACCGTGGACGCGATCATGACGTCCGTCGCGATGTACCGGAGCAATGTGCGTACGCTCTCGCGCACGTCGAGGTCCCGCCCGAAGTGCACGGCCAGGAGGTTCAGGTACCGGTAGTCGTCGACCTCGTACAGGGCATCGTGCACGATGATCTCGCCGCCGCCGTCCACCGGGAGCGCGACAGTCGTGTCACCAACCGGCTCGCCGTCACCGAGGAACGCGATCTTCGCCTGGCCGATCCGGGCCGGTCCGCTCACGCTCCTCCCCGACGCTCCCGCGACCTGGTAGAACCAGGCGGTATCCGCGTCCGCCAGGAGCAAGGCTACTCGCGCGCGCTCGGCGACGAGCAGCGCGGCAGCGTCCGCCGCGTCCGTGCCGGTCGGTATCTGCCAGCCGACGGTCCGGTACTCGACCGGCATGGGACCACCCAGCCGGATCGTGCACCCCGCGAGCAGCAGCGTGGTCGCGGCGAGCCATAGCAACCTGTTCATGATCGACCGTCCCTCTTGCATTGCCGTTGCGCGTACCGGGCCATCCGACTCCGAGACACGCGACTGGTTCGATCCCCTGATCGGCTAGCGCCCCGCGGGCTGAGTCGCCTTCGCGACCGGCAACCGGATCACGAACTCGGCGCCGCCGCCCGGCCGGTTCCTCGCCTGGATCCGCCCGCCGTTCGCCGTCACCGAGTGGCGGACCACCGCCAGTCCAAGACCCGTGCCGCGCCACTTCGTTGTACAATCCGGCTCGAAGATGCGGTCCCCTAGCCCGGCCGGCAGCCCCGGCCCCGTATCGGCGAACCGGATCTCGACCCACCCGCTGGCGCCGTCGGCGAGTGCAAGCGTCACGGTGAGCCGGCGCGGCCCCGCCGAGTCTTCGAGCGCTTCGACGGCGTTCCTCACGATGTTGCGGAACGCGCGCAGGAGCGCATCGTATTGCGCTTCGACCTCCGGCACGTCCGGCTCCGACTCGAGCGTCGCGTCGATCCCCGGCGGCACGTCCGTCGCCAGCAGCCGCTCGAGGAGGTCGCGAAGGTCGATCAGGCTCGGGACGCCTTCGGGCGGCCGGCCCAGCCAGGAAAACTGGCGGGCCAGCTCTTCCAGCCGCTCGGTCTCCTCGCGGATCACCGCGAGCGCCTCGGCCGGCGCGCCGCCGTCGTCGGTCAGCCGGTGCACCGCCAGCCGCAGCGGCGTCAGCGGGTTCTTCATCTCGTGAGCCACCCGCCGCGCCATCTCGCCCCAGGTGCGCACGCGCTCCGCTTCGAGGGCGCGTTCCCTCGCCGCCCTCAGCTCCTCGGCCGCCCGGCGAACCGCTGCGCGCAAAGCCTGGACCTCGGCGGTGTCACGCGCCTCGGATGGCGCGGGTGACGGGATCGGTTCCTCGCGGCCGAGCCGCTCCGTCCACTCGGCGACTTCGGCGATCGGCCTGGCCAGCCCGCGCGCGAGCCGTCGGCTGACGAGCAGGGCGAGTCCGCTCAGCACGGCGCCCGTCACGACCAGGACCAACGGGAGCTGGTGTACGAGGCGGTCACCGACGTACGCCCAGCGTCTGGCAAGCACGGCGGAGGCCGAGAGCGTTTCCCGGTGCCGCTCGAGCGCCGCGTTCAGCTCGGCGTGCTCGCCGGCGATCGGCGCGGCGGCTTCGAAGAGTGCCCGCCCGGATTCAGTGACCTGCTCCCACGGCCCCAGCGTGCCGAACCAGAACAGTGTCCCGGACCAGAGCCAGGCGCCCGCCAGCAGCACGCCCAGCGCCGGCACGAGCGTCATGACGGCGAGCCACCCGAAGAGTCGACGATCCAACGTTTTCCGGCGCAACGGCGGTCGCCCCTTCACTTGACACGCGTGGCGCGCGCTGCTTAGCTTCCGTCGTAGAAACCTTACTCTACGAAATCGTCAGACGTTCGCGCACGCACCCGCGCCATTTCCGCGCGGGATGCGACACCGTAGTCCGTGTTGGTCTCGGTCGTAACCTCAATCGACAACCCGGCTGCGCTGTAGCCTGAGCACCCTGACGGCGGGCACGTTCTGCGACCGCCCGCCGGTGGTCGGCGGTCTCTGCTGCTCTGTGCAGGCACGGCGGATGCATGACCTGGCTTCCGGGAAGGCTTGCCGGAAAGCTAGGGACAGGACTCGCCCGCAGCAAGGCGTTCCTGCATCGGTCCCGGAGCGGATCGCCGAAACGAACCTCCCTCCCGGACCGCGTGTAGGACTCGTCGGAGGTGATGTCGCATGATCCTTCCCAACGTACGCGCGGGTTTCGGCCGGGCCGAAGCCGCGTACCTCGTCGCCGTCACCACCCGTGGCGATGACGCTCTCCGCAAGAGCTTCGAGGAACGGCTCAGCACCGAGGGTCTGGACAGCGTACTCGACGATCCGCGCACGCTCAACGCCGTGCTCACCGTGGGCGGGGTGGCCGCCGTCCCGCCGCGGCTGGTCTTCTACCTGCTCGTCCGGCACGCGCTCCTCGAGAACGGGATCGACGACCGTGTCGTCGCCGACTACCTGGCGGCGCTGCTCCTGGAGTTCGGCAAAGGCGGCCGCGCGCGGAAGGTCGACGAAGCGGGCGGCGAGTCGTTCGACTATCTGGCCGACATCGTCGCCGCGCTCACGACCGCCGACGACCGGCGCGCCTTCCTGTTGCGCACGCACCTCGGGAACTTCGCGCTCTGGTCGAGCGGCCTTTTTCCCGACTACATCACGGCGCGCGTCCGCAGGAGGGGAGCGCCCGGAATCGAGTACTACGAGGAGCTCGGAGCCAGCGGGTACCGCCTCGCGGCGGACTCCAGCCACGCGGAGGCATACGGCCTGCATTGGCTCTTCCGGGCATGTGCCCAGAACTTCTCGCGGCTGCGGATTTCGCTGAACCTCATCGCGGACCGCTACCTGTTCCCCACAACCGGCGACCGGATCGACCGCATGCTGAGGCAGGTGGCGGACCGGTTCCGCGACAACGCGCCCGCGAACTGAACTCGCGACGTCGGGAACCCGGCGCACCGCCGCCGGGGAGCGCTGTGCCCCGCCGCCATACGAGTTGCACGCCCTAAGGAGTTGAGAAGCATGGCCACGCCCGTCCTCGACATCATCCAGCACATCCGTGACACTCAGGACCAGGCTCGATACTCCGACCTGCACTGGGAGGGCACATTCGCCGACTACCTCGCAATCGCAACCGAGAACCCGCGGGTGGCGCGGAACGCGTTCCAGCGGCTGTACGACATGATCGTCTCGTTCGGTTCGCGACGGTACACGGAGTACAAGAAGGAGATCATCCACTACGACTTCTTCGACGACCCGATCGGCAACGGCCGCGACGCGATCTTCGGGCTCGACATCCCGCTGATGAAGCTGGTGCAGGTGCTGAAGGCCGCGGCGATGGGCTACGGCCCGGAGCGCCGCGTGCTCCTGCTGCACGGGCCGGTCGGCTCCTCGAAATCGACGATCTGCCGACTGCTCAAGAAGGGTCTCGAATACTACTCGCGGACTCCAGAGGGCGCGCTCTACAGCTTCGTCTGGACGGGCGACAGCGCGCTCCCGCCGGACGGCGTCCCCGTCGAGGCCGCCGACCTCGAACAGCAGGACGAGATGCCCTGCCCGATGCACGAGGAGCCGCTCAAGCTGATCCCGACCGAGTTCCGTGGCAGCTTCCTGGCCATGCTCAACGAGAAGCTGGCGGACGACCGCAAGATCACTGTCGAAGGCGAGCTGTGCCCCGCGTGCCGCCACGTCTACAACTCGCTGATGCAGCGCTATGCCGGCGACTGGACGCGCGTGATCCAGCACGTGCGGGTCCGGCGGCTCCTCCTCAGTGAACAAGACCGGGTCGGGATCGGCACCTTCCAGCCGAAGGACGAGAAGAACCAGGACTCGACGGAGCTGACCGGCGACATCAACTACCGCAAGATCGCGATCTACGGCTCCGATTCGGACCCGCGCGCCTTCAACTTCGATGGCGAGTTCAACGTCGCGAACCGCGGGCTGGTCGAATTCATCGAGGTCCTCAAGCTGGACGTCGCGTTCCTCTACGACCTGCTCGGCGCCTCACAGGAGCACAAGATCAAGCCGAAGAAGTTCGCGCAGACCGACATCGACGAGGTCATCATCGCGCACACCAACGAGCCCGAGTACCGGAGGCTCCAGAACAACGAGTTCATGGAGGCGCTGCGCGACAGGACCGTGAAGATCGACATCCCCTACATCACGAAGCTGGACGAGGAGATCCGCGTCTATCAGCGGGACTTCAACAACGAGCGGATCAAGGGCAAGCACATCGCGCCGCACACCATCGAGACGGCCGCGATGTGGGCGGTGCTGACCCGGCTGGAAGAGCCGAAGAAGCTGAACCTCACGCGGCTGCAGAAGCTCAAGCTGTACAGCGGCAAGACGCTCCCCGGCTTCACGGAGGACAACGTCAAGGAGCTGCGGAAGGAAACGGAGCGGGAGGGGATGGAGGGGATCAGCCCGCGCTACATCCAGGACAAGATCTCGAACGCGCTGGTCGCCGACATCGAGGAGTCGTGCGTCAACCCGTTCATGGTGCTGAAGGAGCTGGAGAGCGGACTGCGCCACCACTCGCTGATCACGAACGCGGAGCAGCGGGAGAAGTATCGCGAGCTGCTGGCCGTCGTCCGCGAGGAATACGAAGACACCGTCAAGAACGAGGTGCAGCGCGCGATCTCCGGCGACGAGGACGCGCTCCAGCGGCTGTGCGCCAACTACATCGACAACGTCAAGGCGTACACGCAGCGGGAGAAGGTACGGAACAAGTACACGGGCGAATACGAGGAGCCGGACGAGCGGCTCATGCGCTCGATCGAGGAGAAGATCGACATCCCGGAGAGCCGCAAGGACGACTTCCGCCGGGAGATCATGAACTACATCGGCGCGCTGGCGGTCGACGGCAAGAAGTTCAGGTACGACACCAACGCGAGGCTGCACAAGGCGCTCGAGCTGAAGCTGTTCGAGGATCAGAAGGACTCGATCAAGCTGACCAGCCTGGTGTCCAGCGTGCTGGACAGGGAGGCGCAGGAGAAGATCGACGTGGTGAAGAGCCGGCTGATCCATCAGTACGGCTACTGCGACGTCTGCGCCACGGACGTCCTGAACTTCGTCGCGAGCATTTTCGCGCGCGGCGACGTGAAGACGAACCGCAAGTAATGCGATGATGCGAGCGGCCCGGGGGATCGGTACGCGCGATACGGACCTGAAGGTGTGTCCGCACTGCTGGCACGTGAACCGGTACGCCGCGCGGCTGTGCGCCGGGTGCAAGGCGGACATGAGCACGCTGCTCCAGGAGACCGGCGGGCTGCGGCAGACTGCGCCGGTACAGAGTCCCATTCCGGTGCGCGCCAGACTGTCCGCGACCCAGCGCCTCGTGGTGCTCGGCTTCATGACGCTCTACGCGCTGTCGCTCCTGATCCCGGCGCTGCGCTCGCGCGGTCCGCTGACACCGCCGCCGGCGTCGACCTCGCCGGTGGGCGCCGGCGTCGGCGGAGAGTAGCCGGCGCCGGGAAGGGCTCGCGCTCGACCCCGCGTCGCGACCAACAGCGCGCGGCGGCGGCCGCCGCCGCGCCCCGGGCAATACGTCGCCCGTAGTGCACCCGTTTTTTCAAGCGATGTCACGACTCACGGGAAGTCCCCGCCGGCGGGGAACGAATCTTGACGACTCTGCGTCCGGCCCGCGGCACGGCTGCCCCACCGCCGGCACGCGCGGCGGATGACGATTACGGATCAGGCCCATGGTCAAGAGAATCGAGCGGGATCGGCGGCGGTTTCAGGAGATCGTCCGCGGCCGGATCAAGCAGGACCTGCTGCGGCACCTCACGCGCGGCGAGCTGATCGGCCGCCGGGGCGGTGAGATCGTCTCGATACCGCTTCCGCAGATCGAGCTGCCGAGCTTCCGCTACGGCAGGCGGGAGATGGGCGGCGTAGGCCAGGGACCCGGCGAGCCGGGCACGCCGATCGGTGGCGCTGCCGGCAACGGCGACGGCACCGGCGAGGCCGGCGATGCACCGGGGCAGCACGTGCGCGAGGTCGAACTGTCGATCCAGGAGCTGGCCGGCCTGATGGGCGAGGAGCTCGAGCTGCCGCGCATCCAGCCGAAGGGCACCGAGTCCGTGACCGTGAACCGCTCCCGCTACCTCGGGATCAAGCGATCCGGGCCAGAGAGCCTGCGGTCGTTCCGGCGGACGTACAAGGAGGCGCTGAAACGCGAGCTGGCCACCGGCTCGTACAGCGTCACCCGTCCGAAGGTCGTGCCGATCCGCGACGACATGCGCTACCGCTCCTGGCGCGATGAGCCCGTCCCGACGGCCAGCGCCGTCATCATCTACATGATGGACGTCTCCGGGTCGATGGGGAACGAGCAGAAAGAGATCGTGCGGATGGAGTCCTTCTGGATCGACACCTGGATCCGCGCACACTACGACGCGCTCGAGACCCGCTACATCATCCACGACGCGACGGCGCGAGAGGTCGATCGCGAGACCTTCTATTCCACGCGCGAATCGGGCGGCACGCGCATCTCGAGCGCCTATCAGCTCGCCGCCGAGCTGGTCGAGCGGCATTACCCGAGCGAGGCCTGGAACATCTATTTCTTCCACTTCTCCGACGGCGACAACTGGGGCGGCGGCGACGACGAGCGCTGCTTCCAGCTCCTGCGCGAGCGCCTGCTCCCCGCCGCCAACCTCTTCGGCTACGGCCAGGTCGAGAGCCGGTACGGGAGTGGACAGTTCATCCACGCACTCGAGAACAACATCGATGCGGAGAATCTCGTGGTTTCGCTGATCGAAAACCGCGAGGCGATTCTCCGGTCGATCAGGGATTTCCTCGGAAAGGGGAAATGAGGAACGGCATAGGGCTGGGGCTGGGGCTAAGGCTAGGGCTAGGCCTAAAGGCTTCGTCGCGCGTGGCGACGAACCGGCTAAGCATGGTTGCCCGCCCCCGCAGCGGGCGCACGTTGCCATGCCTGCCTCGTCGGCCCCGTTGGCTCCTCCGCCGGGAACGACGCCCCGCCCGGCTTTAGCCCTAGCCCTAGCCCCAGCCCTCGCCTTATGCCGTTGAAAGGTTTCGACCCATGCCGCACGAACTGACCTCCGAGCTTCGCTCCCTCCAGCAGAGGATCGAGCAGTACGCCCGCGAGTACGGGCTGGACTTCTACGAGATCGTGTACGAGGTCCTGGACTGGGAGGAGATCAACGAAGTCGCCGCGTACGGCGGGTACCCGAGCCGGTACCCGCACTGGCGCTTCGGGATGGAGTACATCGAGCTGTCACGGTTGTACGCGTACGGCCTCTCGAAGATCTACGAGATGGTCATCAACAACGACCCGACTTACGCGTACCTGCTGGCGGCGAATCACTACGTGGACCAGAAGCTGGTGATGGCCCACGTGTGCGGACACGGAGACTTCTTCAAGCACAACTTCTCGTTCGCGCACACGAACCGGAAAATGGTCGACGAGATGGCGAACCACGCCACCCGCGTCCGGCGGTACATGGAGCTGTACGGCGAGGAGGAGGTGGAGTCGTTCCTGGACCGGTGTCTCACGATCGAGAACCTCATCGACTACAACTCGCCGCACATCGCGAGACGCCCGCCCACCGAGCCGGAGGACGAGGAGGAGCCGCAGCGGGCCGAGCCGAAGAAGCTGCGGGCCAAGGGGTACATGGATCCGTTCATCAACCCCGAGGCCGTCCTGGAGCGGGAACGGGAAAGGCTGGAGGCCGAGCAGCGCCGGGACCAGCATTTCCCGCCTCGCCCCGAGAAGGATGTCATGCTCTTCCTCCTCGAGCACGCACCGCTCAAGAACTGGGAGCGCGACGTGCTCGGCATCGTTCGTGAGGAGGCGTATTACTTCGCGCCACAGGGTCGGACCAAGATCATGAACGAGGGGTGGGCCTCGTACTGGCACTCCACGATCATGACGCAGAAGGCACTGGATCCCTCTGAGGTGGTGGACTACGCCGACCACCACGCCGGAACCATGGCCGTCTACCCCGGCCGCCTCAACCCGTACAAGCTCGGGCTGGAGCTGTGGCGCGACATCGAGGAGCGCTGGAACAAGGGGCGCCACGGCCCGGCGTGGGATGACTGTGACGACTTCCACGCCCGCCAGACGTGGGATACCGGGGAGATGAAGGGGCGGGAGAAGATCTTCGAAGTCCGCCGGCACTACAACGACGTCACCTTCATCGACGAGTTCCTGACCGCCGACTTCGTGCGCAAACACGGGCTGTTCACGTACGAGTACAACCCCATGACCGGCCAGTACGTGATCTCGGACCGTGACTTCAGGGCGGTCAAGGAAAAGCTGCTCTTCATGCTCACCAATTTCGGCCAGCCGTGGATCGAGGTGACTGACGCGAATCACGCGAACCGCGGCGAGCTGGTGTTGACCCACCGGTACGAGGGGGTCCCCCTCCGGCTCGACTACGCCCGGGAGACGCTGGAGAACGTCCAGCGACTGTGGAAGCGCCCCGTTCACGTCGAGACATACGTCGATGACGAGCCGGTCCTCATGACGTTTGACGGGACGGAGCATCGGACGGAGCGCCGGGCAGCCATGATGACGGCATAGGGCTGGGGCCAGGGCTAATGCCGGGCCCGGCCTGCTTCGACATCTCGTGGCCGCCGAACCGTGTGGGGGCTGGCGCCGGAGCCCTACCTGCCACCGGCAGGCCGGCTCTTCCGAGCGCTGATACCATGCCGCCGGCCCCGCCGTACCCCGGCAACGCTGCCCCGCGCCGGAAACGCGGCCCCACCCGGCACTAGCCCAAGCCGTAGCCCTGGCCTCAGCCCTCCCTCAGCCCAGCGCCGGTCACAGCGCAACGTCAGTTTTGACGTCCAGCCCGACGTAG
>DATMSC010000544.1:0-11871 GCA_035565595.1 Longimicrobiales bacterium
GGTAATCCTCCTCACGGCGCACGCCACCATCGAAATGGCTGTCGACGCGATGAAGACGGGCGCCGTCGACTTCCTGACCAAGCCGCTGGACTACCAGAACCTCCGCTCCGTGATCGAAGCAGCTCTCCAGCGGCGGGGTCATGCGGCGGAGGAGCCGGAACCCGCGGTGGAGCGTCGCGCGCCCGTGACAGAGGAACCCACGCCGCCGGCAATCCTTACCGAGGATGGGCTCGGCGACTTCCTCGGGCGCAGTCCAGCCATGAAGGCCGTCTTCGCGCTCATTCGCTCGATCGCAGATTCCGACGCGTCAGTGCTCATCACCGGTGAGAGCGGCACGGGCAAGGAGGTAGCCGCGGCCACGATCCACCGGCTGAGCCGTCGCCGCAACGGTCCCTTCCTCCCCCTGAACACGGCCGCCATCCCGCGCGACCTGATGGAGAGCGAGATCTTCGGCCACGAGAAGGGGGCGTTCACCGGAGCCGTCAGCGCTCGCGCCGGCTGTTTCGAGCTGGCCGACGGTGGCACGCTCTTCCTGGACGAGATCGGCGAGATGCCGAAGGAATTGCAGCCGAAGCTGCTCAGGGTTCTGGACCAGGCCAGGATCCGCCGCCTGGGCGGCTCTCGCGAATTCGAGTTCGATGTCCGGACTCTCGCCGCGACGAATCGTGACCCGCGCGCCGCGGTCGAGGAGGGCATACTCCGCGAAGACCTGTATTTCCGGCTGAATGTGCTGCACGTGCATCTGCCGCCGCTGCGCGAGCGGGACGGCGATGTCCCGTTCCTTGCGAGGCATTTCGCAGCCACTCTGTCCCGAAAGCACGGATATGGCGGCGGCGAAGTGCGCGATGACACGATCGGGCTGCTCGAGGCATATCCGTGGCCCGGGAACGTGCGCGAGCTCCGCAACATCATGGAGCGCGCCGTCGTCCTCGCGCGCGACGAGATCATCCGGCCCGACCACCTCCCACCCTATGTGACCAACCCGGTCCGCCGCAATTCGGGCAGTTATTCCTTCCCGCCGAATGCGACAGTAGCGGATGTCGAACGCGAGCTGATCCTCAAGACACTCGACGAAACGGGTTACAACAAGACCGAAACCGCCCGGCGACTTGGCGTGACGCCGCGTACGATCTACAGCAAGCTCAAGGTGTACCGGCTCGAGAAGAAATGAGGCTGACCTCACGGATCGCCTTCTATCTGACGCTGCTGGCGGCCTGTCTGATCGGTACGACGGCGTACCAGTTGCGCCTGATGGCGCAGGTCCATGCATTGAACCGGGAGCTGGCCGCACCAAAGATGGAGGCGGCTCGCATCTCCGTGCGGTTGCTCCAGGGCGTGGAAGGGGTGCGCGAATTCGCGGCGAAGTCGCTGTGGCTGCGCGATCGCGACTACCTCGATCAGTGGCAGACGTGGGAGCAGGCGTTTTCGGCCGACCTCGCGTCCCTCTCCGAAGTCCCCCTGTCCGAAACCGAAGATGCGCACCGTATCGCGCTGAGCCAGGCGTGGGCCAGGTATCGCTCGGTGTTCGGGCCGATCCGTGAGAGCCTCATCGAAGGCCTGCCGCTGGCCGCTGGTGCTATGGGCGCAAGCCCGGCCGCGGATTCCACCATGGTCATGCTCGATCTCCTCGACCAGAACCTGGAACCGCTGCGCGGCGCCATCGAGACGCTCATCGTCGCAAACGATGCGTCCATCGCACGACTCGCCGACGAATCCGTTGCGACCGTGGACCGGGCGAGGAGGATCGCCTGGATCGCGGGGACGGGCAGCCTTCTGCTCGCGATTACGCTCTCCCTCGGGCTGTTCCTGTTTCTTTCGCGCAGGTTGCGGCGGCTCAATCGCGGCACGCGGGAGATCGCGCGCGGGAATTTCAGTCACCGCATCGATGTCAGCCACGACCGCACACGCGACGAGCTGACCGATCTCGCCGTGGACTTCAACGACATGGCGCAAAGGCTCGGTGAGTTGGAAGAGATGAAGAAGGGCTTCATCTCCCATGTTTCGCACGAGCTGAAGGCGCCGCTGGCCTCGATCCACGAGACCATCCTGATCCTGCTGGAACAGATTCCCGGCCCGTTGACCGACAAGCAGAGGCACCTGCTCGAGTTGTCGTACGACAGCGCGAATCGGCTCTCTGCCATGATATACAACGTGCTCGAGGCTTCGCGGCTCGACGCCGGCGCCATGCAGTACCGCTTCGAGATGCACGACGCGGTTGCCGTGACCCGGGATGTCATTGGTGAGCTGTACCCGCTCTCCCGCAAAAACGACATCGACGTCAGCCTGACCCACGACGGCGCGACCGAGCTGTCGTGCGATGTCGAACGGCTGCGAGAGGTCGTGGCGAACCTGGTGGGGAATGCCTTCAAGTTTGCGCCGGCGTCGTCACGCGTCGAAATCGAGTGGCGCGCCGTTCCGGCAGCGCCGGACAGGGCACCGAAATGGAAACCGCCCGCTTTCGCGCGACCGCCGCACCTGCTCCTGGCGGTGATGGATCGGGGGCCGGGCGTGCCCGACGCCGACAAGGAATCGATATTCGACAGATTCTCGCAGCTCCGCGGCCACACGCGCAGCCATGGGCAGGGAGTCGGGCTCGGGTTGTCGATCGCCAGGAAGATCGTCGAGGCGCACGGCGGCGTCATCTGGGTCGAGGACAGGGAGGGCGGCGGCAGTCGCTTCTGCGCACTCTTTCCGGGGGGCAGCAGGACGACTGGCGATTCCACGGCCGAGGGCGGCGCGACCAGCAACGCCCCGCCGGACCGATCCGGACGGTTTCGCGCGACGACCCGATGGTTCCGTCGACGGCAGAACGCGCCGGCCTCGGCCGGGTAGAATGGCACTCATGACGACGCCAGCGCCGACACCGATCAGATCAGAGCCGCACCCGCGCCCGACCGCGCAGCTCGCAACGCTCGCGGCAGTGGTCTCCCTCGTGGCCGCCGGGTGTTCGGTGTCCTGGCCGTGGCGCGGTGGCTCACCGGAACCCGTGCCGGAGCCGGAGCCACCACTCGTATCCGCCCCAACGGAGGAGAGTCGGGACTGGCGCATCGATTTCGTTGAAACGCTGCTCGCTCGCGGCGAGGGGTACCTGGCGAGCGGCGCGCTCACGGATGCGGAGAATGCCTTCCAGGACGCGCTGTACTGGATTCGGCTCGGGAGCACTGCTCCGATCGCAGAACAGGAGCTCCGCGCGAAGTGGGGGCTGGCGCTGACCTATCTAACAGCGGACCAGGCAGTGCGGCAGAGCGAGCGCACGCGCCAGGTGCTCCAGGAGATCGCCGATCAGGAAGGCTCGGCCGACAGCCTGCTGGCGAGCTGGATCGTCGGCGCCCTCGACGAGATCCGGCGCCTCCGGAGTGAAGTCAGCCGACAGCAGGAGCTGATCCGCACGCTGAACGAAACGGTCGAGCAGTTGAAGCTGATTGATCTCACCCGCCGCCCCGCGGGGAGCACCCCGACGGACGCCACGTCCAACACCGTCCAGCCAGGCCCCCTGCCGTAGCCTCCGAATCACCCCGGCCACCACACGTCCGGCGCTCCAACGAGCGCGCGAGGACGACCCCGGTTGCAGCTACAATGTCCGCCGAACGCCTGGAAAGCGGGAATGACCCGTGCCAGGATCCGACTCCCGTCACGGGTCATTGCCGCTTCCCGTTTTGCCGGGGGCGTGTGGTTCGAGTGGGCCGTATCGGCGAGCTATTCCGTTTCGTCCCGCCAGCCCTCGAGCCGTTCGCGATATTCGCGCGCCAGTGAGATCGCGCGTTCGGCGGTGCGGCCTTCCGCGGTGATCACGAAACTCGGCTTATCCGAATGCGGGATGATGAGTACCCACTCACCATTCCGTTTCCAGAGCTTCACGCCGTCCACGAGCTGCCGTTCCTCGTGCTCCGTGGCCTCGATGAGCCGGCGCATCACACCGCCTTTCCGTCCCCACGGGCAGGCCACGTGCTCCTGCCGAACGTGAATCGGCGGACAGCGGTCAGCCAGATCGCCGAGCCGCAGGCCCGAACGGGCCAGTGCCTCCAGGAGCTTCACGGCGGCGAACATGCCGTCGTACGCGGGGATGAAGCGTGGGAAGATGAACTCGCCGCGGGCACCGGCAACGAGATCCGCGCCGGCGGCGGAGGCCATCATGGCGTGGTGTTCCGTCTTCGTCCAGATGAGCTCCGCACCCGCTTCCCGGATGGTCTCGGCGGTCACGCGGGGGCTCGTGACCGGTACGGCCACGCGGCGAACACCGAGATACTCGACGGCCAGCCCGACGAAAATCGCCTGCGTGAGCTCGGGGGAGAGCGGCCGCCCCGCGTCGTCCACCAGATGGATCACCTCGCCGCCCGGATCGATCCATACGCCGAGGTCCGCATTGATCGAGCGGACAATGCCGCCGAGACGGCTGAGGCCGTCGCGGAACTCGTCCGGGCCGCGCGTCGGACGACCGGGCGCGGGATACGCGTCGAGGCTGATCGTGTCGGTGTCGAGCGCGCCAAGGAGTCCGGGGAAGACCTCCACGGTCGTACCGTACACGAAGTCCACGACAAGGGTGAAGCGGCGCTCGGCAATCAGCGCCCTGTCGACTTCGGAGAGGAAGTGTTCGCGGTACCCCTCCACGACGCGCGTGGGGAAATTGAGGTCACCCGTGCCGTCGGGGCCGGCGCGGGGGAAGTCCTCGCGCGCGAACAATCGCTCGATCGACTGCGTCTTCCCTGGCGGGAGGTCGCGCCCGTCACCGTCGAAGAACAGGATGTCCACGACTTTCGGGTCGAATGGCGACCGCCGGACGTGGATCCCGCTCGCTTCGCGGCCGTGGTTCACCGCATGCCGCACCACGGGAATCGGCATCTCGCGCAGGTCTTCGACGTTGACGCCGACCGAGAGGAACCCCGTGATCATCGCGCGGTTGATCATTCGAGAGGCCCGGTCGGAGTCGCGGGAGGCGGCGACGTACGCGCCCTGCCCGAGCATCGCGCCGAACGCCGCGCCCAGGCGGGTAGCGATCTCCGGGGTGAGCTCGGAATTGGCGACGCCACCGACGCGAGCGCCGTGGAAGAGGCTGCGCTCCCACGCCTCACCCCAGATGAGCGAGTGCGTCAGCACCGCCCGTTCGTCGACGACCTTGTCGGGCCAGACCTTCACGTTGGGGCCGACGACTGCGTATGCGCCAACTTCGGCGCGGTCGGCGAGGACCGTGTTCTCGCGAATCAGCGCGTTCTTCCCTATTCGCGTGCCGCGCGCACAGATCGACTCGCTGATCCTGGCGCCGGGGCCTACCCTGCACTCCTCCCAGAGCACGACCTGCCGGAGGTGTGCGCCGTCGCCGATGTGCGTACCCGGTCCCACGACCACGTTCTCCAGGACCGCGCCTCGCCCCACGTGCACATTGCGGCCAAGCACGACCTTGCCACCGAGCTTCACGTCCGCACCAATGGCGGCGCCGGGTTCGCCCCAGATCTCGCCGCCGTCCACGACCCGGAGCTGGCCCCGTGGCGTGAACCGGACTTTCCCCGAGAGAATGTCCTCGTGAGCGCGGCGATACTCATCCAGATTGCCGATGTCGCGCCAGTACCCCCGTGCGATGTGGCCGTACAACGCGGCTCCCTGCCGCAGCATTTCCGGGAAGAGGTCCCTCGAGAAATCCATATTGGTCTCGGGTGGGACCCGTTCCAGCGCGGATGGCTCGAGGATGTAGATCCCCGTGTTGATCGTGTCGCTGAAGACTTCGCTCCACGTCGGCTTTTCCAGGAACCGCTCGATGCGACCCGTTTCCGTGTCGACAATGACGATGCCGAAGGCCAGCGGATTCTCGACCGAGGTGAGCGTGATCGTGGCTTCCGCGCCGCGCGCTTCGTGCTCTCTGATTGCGGCGCTCAGGTCGAAGTCCGTGAGGACATCGCCGCTGATCACGAGCACCCGCTCGTTTCCGATCTTCGACAGCGCATTCCGAACCGCGCCGGCCGTCCCGAAATCGGCCTCGGCCGTGACGTAATCCATCTTCACGCCGAATGCAGAGCCATCACCGAAGTAGCCGGTGATCGCTTCCGGCTGGAAGTAGAGGATCGAGATGAGGTCGGTTATCCCGTGCTGCCGGAGCAGGTCCACGATGTGTTCCATGACCGGCCGGTTCGCTATCGGGACCATCGGTTTCGGCCGATGAATGGTCAACGGCTTGAGACGGGTGCCGAACCCGCCCGCCATGATCACACCTTTCATACGCTCTCCGCGCCCCGGTGCCTCACTTCGCGATTCCTCCCATCTGCCGTTTGCCTAAGCTACGCGCTGCCCGGACGGCCAGCAACAACGACAGCCGCGGCCATTGGACTCTGGTCGGGCCCGCAAACCAGCAATTGCGGGTGCGCGTCGAAGACTCTGCGGGCGTTGGCGAGCTCGGCGTTGCGATCGCCGCCCCGCGCCGCACCTTGACGCCGCGCCGGACCCTGCGCATCGTGACCCGTCCTCGCCTGCGTGACCCCGAAACGCCGATCATCTCCCATGCACGTTCCAGGAAAGAAGGCGCAGGCGGAGTCCATCCTCCTCGAAGTGCCGTCGGTTCTTGCGGCATACGTCCGCGAGGATGTCCACGGCAATCCTCGCGAAATCCACCTCCTCGTTTCGCCGGGTCGCGATGTCCGGCAGCTCGCGCGTGAAGCGTGCGCAGTGCTGAAGTCGCGCCTCGGAATCGAGATCGACCAGCGCATCATCAGCATCGCGCAGTTGTCGGAGCACGTCACCGACTGGTCGCGCCCTGCCGAATCCGGCGCTGGTGAGTCGGGTCGTGACAATAGCCCGATCGCCCGGCACGGTAGTGATCCGGCGATAGAGGTGCCGACGCCCGCGAGCGACGGTGCGGTGCCGCAGCGCGGCGGGGCTCCTGCCATGCTGCCCGGTGAACCTCGGCTCGTCTATTCCGGCGTGGAAGTGCGCTTTGGCAACGGTCGTGCCGAGGCCCGCGTCAGGCTCGCTGTGGACGAAGAGGTATTCGACGGCGAGGCCCACGACGTGGACACACAGAGCGGGCGCATCCGTGCGGCTGCTTCGGCAACGCTCGCTGCGGCTGCGGACGCCTGCCGGGGATCCATGGAGTTCCATCTGGAGGGCGCGTCCCTCGTCAGGGTCTTCGACCGGGACATGGTGATCGTCTCGGCCGTAGCGTTTTCGCCGCTGGTTGGTAGGAAGCCATTGCCCCTGGTCGGCGCGCAGCCGGTAGACATCGACGTCGAGGAGGCGGCCACGTTCGCCTCGCTCAAGGCGATTGCCCGCGTGGTGGCGCTGGGGCTAAAGGGCGCGCGGCCTTGAGGGGACGCCCGGACAGCGCCGGTGCCAGCCGTTCGCTCAGCGATCGGTATGGAATCGCACCAGCGCCGACAGCGCGAGGTAGCGCGGTGAACCGGGGACGCGTGCCACGAGGCGGCGCGCGGCGAGATCTTCCAGCGCCGAAGCGCACCAGTCGAACTTCAGGTCCGCTGCGCGTGCGACCTGTGCCGGTTCCGCCTCGCCCAGCTCATGAAGCGCGTGCCACGCCATGCGCCGGTCCTCACCCAGCTCGCCCAGCACCGTGAAGCCCTGCCCGTGCACATCGGCGACGAGCGCGAGACCGTGTCGGAAGAGCACGGCCTCGATCGTCTCCCGGTGGTGCTCGTCCACGCCCTGCGCCACGAAATACGCCTCAGCGCTCCGCTCCGGACCCACGTAGTGCTGGATGAGCTTGGCAACCGCCTCATCGGCGCAACTGTAGTCGAGCACCACGACCTGCTCGAAGTCCAGGATCGAGAGACAAACTGAACCCAGCTCACCGATCTGGCTCTGGATCCCGAGCCGGAGCGCACGGCCCGTCGGGCGCGTCACGAGGTGAGAATAGAGGGACGCCACCTGGCGGCGGACCATGGCGGACATGTCGAACCGGATAGGGATCAGCGGCCTGTCGGGACTCATATGGCCTCCGCCCGGTCTGTCACCGACTCTCCGGCCCGGTTCTGCATGGCACCGCCCGCGTCGTTCGTCCGCGCCGGCAGTGTTATGCAGATCTGAGCGCCGGGGAACGCCGGCAAATTCTCCTCGAGCGCCGGCGAATCATCCCAGTCCGGCACGTCTGCAATTCTGGCGGTGCCGCTTCGTATCGAGACCCTCCCACCCCAGCGACCCACCAGGCGGCGGATCTGCTGCAGCCCCTGCCCGCGGCCTGGATCATGGAATCTCGTGACGCCCTCGAAGAAGGCGGCCTGCAACGCTGTCGCATCGCTCCAGCGGTCTCCGAAGCGCGCGGCGTGCGTGCTCGCGAGCGATCCCCGGAACCCCAGCCCGAGGTCCATGACCGCGATTACGACCACCTTGCGACCGAGCCGCCTCGCCCAGTTGTACGTCTGCGTGGCGACCCAGCCACCCGCGCCGGAGTGCTCGATGATGTTCTGGCACACTTCCGAGAGAATGACACTGAACTGAAACGCCTCCCGCAGCGGGTAGTCGAGCTGCCGGGAAAGGATCAGACTGGCCCGGGCGTGCACGCGATCGACGACGGCGTGAACGTCGTCGTGGGACCGGACCGGCGTGATCTCGAGCAGAACGTCTGACCACGCTTCGCCGTTGTGGCGCCCCACGCCGCCGTGCAGGTCGAAGATCGACGCCGCATGCTCGAAGAACTCCATGCGCCCGAGATAGCTGATCACATCGCCGGTCTCGGGGAGGATGAGGTGAGGTCGTTTGCCTTTGCGGCCCACGACAGCGCCGACTGCCAGCAGGCCGACCATCCCGAACGGGTCGACCCACCTCAACCTTCGCGCATCGAGGACCGCGCCGTCATCGCCGACCCGCGCGACCTCTTCGATGAGCGCATCGAAGGTCGCCTCTTCCAGTGTGGCCGGAACCTGGACCGTCGTCACGGTCCGAGCCGTCCCTGCAGGTACTTGTGGAGCCCCGTAGCACCACGATGCATGGAATTCCTCGCAGCGGCGTCGTTTGCGGCGCGCATGGCGTCAACCAACTGTGCACCTTCGAGCAGTCGGGCAAATACCGTCGATCCCCACACGTCGCCACACCCTGTCGGATCCACGGCGTCGTAGTCGCGCTCGAGTGGCACGTGCTCACTCCGGCTCGGGCCGGATACCGCGATCGGCCTCTCGAACGGTCCTCCAGCCCGCCATGACAGGGGATCCGGGAGGAACGCCGGCGACGCTACGTACGCTGCGCCCCGCGGGCCGAGCGTCACGAGGAGGAGTCTGAGATCCCCGTCCACCACTTCGGCGGCGAAAAGCCATGGGTCGCCCCAGGCGTTCGCCAGCGACTCCAGCTCGGATTCGTTGACCTGCACGATATCGAAACACCGGAGCCACTCGCGCCACGCCACGAGCGGCTGCGGCGTCCGCAAACCGCCGGGCCCGACGCCCAGGAAGAGCGAATGCAGGTCCGCGTATATGGGACCGTCGAAACTCAGCCGCAACTGGGCCGCAACGTCCAGCGTAAGCTCGAAACCGGAGATGAAGTTGACGTAGAGCGCGTCGACCCGGTGGACGATGGGCTCGAGCTCCGGCCACGTCCACGGCGGTACTCCGCCCGACATGTGCTCGCACCGACGCTCCTGGTCCTGGTAGCGCAGCTCCACGCGGTTGTTGGGCTCCGGTACGATTCGGATGCCCGTGTCCACGTCGAGACCCGGCAGGCTGCTGAGGAACTGCCCCGCCCGCTCGGCGAGATCACGTCCGACCTTGATGATGGGGACGACCTGCCAGCCCCGGGGCGGTACGCCAGCCAGCGCTTCGAGCGCGTAAGCTATACCACCCCATTCCTCCACCGGCTCGCTCCGCTCGTCCCTGGCGTGAATGCGGTCCCAAACGAGCGTGCCGATCACGCCGAGTCGCTTCATCCGGCGCGCTCCGCGCGGATCGCGCGCCGTCCCGCCACGACCATGATCAGACCGAGCCGTACACCTGTTGCTTGAATACTGCCACGGCCCCAACAACGCCGGCGGTTTCCGGCAGGGCGCCAGGCACGATCTCGCACGCGTCCAGTGCGATTCGGAACGCGCGCCGTCGGACCTCCGCACGCAGTGGAACGAAAAGGTGGTCACCCGCCCGCGTCACGCCACCGGCAATGACCACCATTTCCGGGTTGAGCAGATTCAGGATGTTGCCGATGCCGGCGCCGAGGAACTGGGCAGTCTCGCGCATGACCTCGTTCGCATAGGGGTCACCCAGAACGGCGGCCTCGTAGACCGTCGCCGCAGTGATCATCTCCAGGCGCCCCTCGACGAGATCGACGAGCATCGACTCGCTGCCCGCCTGGATCCCCTCGACCGCGCGCAACGCAATGGCGGGTCCGGATGCGTATGCTTCAAGACACCCGTAATTCCCGCATTTGCACTTGCGGCCCGTCGAATCGATCGACATGTGACCGATCTCACCGGCCGAATCGCTCGCGCCGTGGAAAATGCGCCCACCGAGCACGATGCCGCCGCCGATACCGGTGCCGAGCGTCAGCCCGACGAGCGTGTCCACGTCTCGCCCGGCGCCGAGCCACCACTCGCCGTACGTTGCGCAGTTGGCGTCATTATCCAGGGTGGCGGGCAACTTGACAGCATTCGAGATAAGGTCCCTGAGCGGGAAATTGCGCCATCCGAGGTTGGGCGTATCGATCACCGTGCCGGTCTTGCGGTCCAGCGGGCCGGGCGACCCGATGCCGACACCGGCGAAATCCGACCGCGACCCGCCATATTGCTCCAGCACGTCCGCGATCGCCCTCTCGATCATGCTGACGATGCGGTCGACGACGAACTTGGCGCCCCGATGCGCCTCCGTCGGTTGAGATCGAAGCGCGATGACGTCGCCGCCCTCTATCGGCAGTACACCGACGGCGATGTTCGTCCCGCCGAGATCGACGCCGACGATCCACTTCCCGTCCGTTGGTCCGGACATGTCCTCTCCCGCAACACGGAGTTTCGGTGCCGCGATCAGCGCCCGCTGCTCTCCCCTGACTCGAGCAGACCCTTCAGGATCGCGCTCGTGCCACCGACGATCGCGACGACTTTTTCATACGGCATCCGCGTAGGGCCGATCACGCCGATCACGCCGGAGAGATTGCCCATCGTGTACTCCGACGTCACGACCGTGAACCCGCTCAACTCAGGTTGGGCGTGCTCGCCGCCGATCGTGATCGTCAGCGAGGTCTCGTGCTCGCGGTCACCCAGTACGCTGGCCAGCAGGTCCCGGCGCTCGGTGAGCTCCAGGAGCTCCTTGAGTCGGCTGCCGCTGGAGAACTCCGGCTGGTTCGCGAGGACGCTCGTCCGCCCGAGGTGCACCGATTCGCGCCGATAGTCCTTCAACTCGAAGATGTCGTCCGCCGACTGGATGAAGATGTTGATGAAGTCGTGCGAATGCGTGTCGGCCGGACTCGAGGCCTCCTTGAGTCTCTCGCGCAACGTGTTGCGGATCTCGGGCAGCGTCTGTCCGTGCAGTCGCTCGTTGAGCGCCAGCGTGAGTGACACGAGCGCCTCCGGCGGCACCGTAAACGGCAGGTCCACATACACCGTTCGAACCAGACCGCCACGCAGCGTGAGCACCAGCAGCACCTTTTCGCTCGAGGCGGAAACCAGCTCGAGCTTCTCCAGCACCGCCTCACCGAGGCGGGGCGCGACGGCAATGCCGAGCTCGCCTGTCAACACGCCGAGCGCCTCCGCGGAGCGGCGGATCAGCTGCTCCACGGCATACGTCGAATCCTCGCCGGCCAGCTCCCGGCGCAGCCGCTGTCGCTCGGTGTTGGTCAGGCGCGGCGGCCTCATGAGCGTATCGACGTAGTAGCGATACGCCTTGTCCGTCGGGATCCGGCCGGCCGACGTACGAGGGTGGAACAGCTAACCCTTCTCCTCGAGGTCCGCCATCGTGTTCCGGA
>DATMSC010000545.1:0-6233 GCA_035565595.1 Longimicrobiales bacterium
CCGGCGAGCCCGCGGCAGGTCCTGTCGGTGGCGACGCGGCTCCTCGAGGGTTCTCAGCTCCAGCAGCAGCGGGTGGCGCAGGACTTCGCGGCGCGCTTCGGCGCGCTCACCCGCATGCGGATGGAGGCGTCGAGCTGGCGGGACTATTTCGCGCTCTACGACGAGCTGGTCGACTGGGACCTGCGGCTCCATGATGCCGGTGAGTCCGGACTCGCCGATTCGCTCACGGCGCTGCTCAGCGATGTCCGGCGCGAGTTCGGCGCTTTCGTCGCCCGGAGCTACGGTGGCTGGGTAGCGCGGGAGGACCGGGGCGGTCCGCGCGGGCGCGGCGAGGTGTGGCGCGGCCGGCATCCCGTCCCGGGCGATGACCGTCCGCCGTTGTCGACGGACGTGGTACAGCGATTCCTCGCGCCGGCTCTGGCGGAGGCGGCGGGGCCGGTCGTCTTCATGGTGATCGACTGCCTGCGCCTCGATCAGTGGCGCGTGCTGCGCCCGCTCCTGATCCAGGACTTCGACGTGACGGAGGAGCTGTATTCGAGCATCCTCCCGACGGCGACGCCGTACGCGCGCAACGCGCTCTTCAGCGGCCAGTTCCCGGACGAGATCGCGCGGGATCACCCCGGCTGGTGGGGCACCGACGAGGGGAGCCTGAACGCCTTCGAGGACGAGTTGTTCGGCGCGCAGCTCGAACGCCTTCTCGGGCGCAGGGTTCCTGTCACGTACGAGAAGGTGTTCACGGACGCCGAGGCGGACGAGATCATCGGCCGGGTACGGACTGCGTTACGGGGCCCCGGGGTGATCGCCCTCGTCTTCAACTTCGTGGACATGCTGACGCACGGCCGGAGCGAGTCCGCGATCCTGATGGAGGTCGCGCGCGACGTCGTCGCGCTCCGCAAGCTGACGCGTCAGTGGTTCGAGGCTTCCGCCGCGTACCGGGTGCTCCGGGAAGCCGCGGCGGCCGGCGCGACGGTCGTCCTGACGACCGACCACGGCTCGATCCACTGCCAGCGGCCGGTCACCGTCTACGCCCGCCGCGACGCGACGAGCAACCTCCGCTACAAGTTCGGGATGGACCTCCGGGCGGAAGAGCCGGGCGCCGTCTACGCCGTCACCGATGAGCGGGAGATCCGGTTCCCGCCCGGTCGCATGGCCACCAACTACGTGCTCGCGCTCGAGGACTACTTCTTCGTCTATCCGACGAGGCTGCGCGAGTACCAGGCCCGCTATCGCGGCTCGTTCCTGCACGGCGGGGTGAGTCCGGAGGAGATGATACTGCCGGTGGTTACCCTGCGGCCCCGGGGATAAAGCGTGGAACGGCATAGGGCTAAGGCTAGGGCTAGGGCTACGGCTAGTGGCGCCGCGGCGGGTGGTTACGTCGCGGGCAGCGACACCTCCCGGCCGTCATTCCCTACCTGCTATGGGGAGAGCTTCATCCCCCGCGCAGGCGGGACCTACGATGAAGCTCATTAGCCCTAGCCCCAGCCCTCGCCCTAGCCCTATGCCGTTAGAAAGGCCAGTGTGACACTCTACCGACGAGTCCTTGGCTACCTCGCGGTCTATCCCGCGCTCATCGTGGCGGCTGTTGTCGCCACGGCGGGGTTTGCCGTGTTCGACGCCTTCAGCCTGGTCCTCCTGATCCCGTTTCTGAACTCTCTCTTCGGCGACGCCGCGCTTCCGGCGGAGGCGGAGGGTTCGCTGAATACGATCCTCGGGCAGACGGTCGGCCGGGTGCTGGACGTGAACGCGCCGCCGCAGGAGCTGCTTCTCGGGATCATCGGGTTGATCCTCGTCGTCTTCCTGCTCCGCAACATATTCGACTTTTTCCAGAACTTCCTGGTCATCAAGCTGGAGCAGCGGGTGACGCGGGATCTGCGCAACCAGGTCTACGGTCACCTCCTGGATCTGGATCTGCGCTTCTTCGGGAGGACGCAGGTGGGGCAGGTGATCTCGCGCCTGACGGCTGACGCGGACCAGCTCCGGACACTCGTCACCCGCAACATCGCGAAGTTCGTCACGTCGATCTTCCAGGTCATCGCGACGCTGTACCTGCTCCTCTCGATGTCGCTCGAGCTGACATTCGTCGCGCTCTTCGTGCTCCCGGGCATGTTCAGCGTCTGGGGTCGGCTGCTCCGGAAGCTGCGCCGGGGCGACCGCACGGTGCTGGACATGGCGGCGCAGGTCACCGCCCACATCCAGGAGACCGTGAGCGGGATCCGGCTGGTGAAGGCGTCCGCGGCGGAGGATTACGAGCGACACCGCTTCCAGGAGCTGACCCGGCGGTACTACCGGCGCTACACCCGGACGGAAGCGCTGCGCGTGCTGACCGGGCCGCTCACGGAGATGATCGGCGCTATCGGTACGGTCCTGATCCTCTGGTACGGCAGTCGGCTGGTGATCGTCGAGGGGACGCTGAGCGGCGGAACCTTCGTCGCCTTCATCGCGCTCAGCCTGCGGCTCTACTCACCGGTGAAGTGGCTGTCGCGGCTGCCGTCGATCATCCAGCCGGGCCTCGTCGCCGCGGAGCGGGTCTTCGAGTTCCTGGACACGCCGATCGACATGCCGCGCGACCCGTCCGCGAGGCCGTTCACCGGGATCGGTACAGGCGTGCGCTTCGAAAACGTGAGCTTCGCGTACGTCCCCGGCGAGCCGGTGCTGGAGGACGTGAGCTTTTCCGTCGCCCCCGGCGAGGTGGTCGCGCTGGTGGGTCCGAGCGGCGCGGGGAAGACCACGCTCGTGGACCTGGTCGCGCGCTTCTACGATCCCACAGAGGGCCGCGTCTTCGTCAACGACATCGACGTCCGGGAGTACGACCTCAAGTCGTACCGTTCGGCGCTCGGGATCGTGACGCAGGAAACCGTGCTCTTCCACGACACGCTGCGCGCGAACATCGCCTATGGGCTGGACGACGTCTCCGATGCCGAGATCGAGCGCGCGGCCCGGGCGGCGAACGCGCACGACTTCATCATGCAGCTCCCGGAGGGCTACGACACCATCGTCGGCGAGCGGGGGACGCGGCTGTCGGGGGGGCAGAGGCAGCGGATCGCGATCGCGCGGGCCATCCTGCGCGACCCGCCGATCCTGATCTTCGACGAAGCGACGTCGGCCCTCGACTCGGAATCCGAACGGCTGGTGCAGGAAGCCATCGAGAAGCTCCTCGAGGGGCGCACCGTCTTCGTGATCGCGCATCGGCTCTCGACGGTGCAGCGCGCGGATCAGATCCTCGTGCTCCGTTCGGGTCGCATCGTGGAGCGTGGCCGGCACCAGGAGCTGCTCCACGGCGAGGGCACCTATCGCCGGCTGTACGACCTGCAGCGCACGGCGAGCTGAGCAGCGGGGCATCCACGGGGATGAGCGCGCCAGACTTCGCGGTCCTGCACCTGGACAGCGGGCGCGTCTGGGCCGGCGGCCAGAACCAGGTGCGCCTCCTCATGCGTGAGCTGGCGGCCCGTGGCGTCCGCCAGCTCTGCCTCTGTCCGAGCGGCAGCCCGCTGGAGACGAGGCTCCGCGCCGAGTCGCTCCCGGTCCGCGGGATCCCCTGGCGAGGACCTGCGGACCCGCGCGCGGCAGCAGCCGTCTGGCGAGCCCTCGCCGATCACGACATCGTCCACTGCCACGACGCCCACGCGCTCCAGATCGCGCTCGCGGCGACAGCGCTGCGACAGCGACCCGTCGTTGCCTCGCGCAGGGTGCACTTCACGACGTCGGCCCGGAAGTGGAACCGTGCGGCGCGCGTCCTGGCGATTTCGGAAACCGTGCGCGCGGCCCTCCTGCGCAGCGGCGTCGACGCCGACCGGATCCGGCTGGTGCCTTCCGGCATCGATGTCGACGAGGTCCGTCGCCTGCCGCCCCTCGAGCCGAGCCTCAGATCCAGGCTGTCGCTCCCGGCCGGCGCCCGGCTGGTCGGCAACATCGGGCATCTCCACGGCTACAAGGGGCAGGAGGTCATCCCCCGTGCCGCCGCGCGTCTCACCGGAGCACACTGGGCGATCATCGGCGAGGGTCCGAAACGGGGCGAGCTGGAGGCGGCCACCGCCGCAGAGGGTGTCGGGGACCGCGTGCATCTCACGGGCGAGATCCGGGACGCGCGTCGCGCCCTCGCGGAATTCGACGTCTTCGTTTTCACCTCGACGCAGGAGCCGCTGGGCACCAGCGTAGTGGATGCAATGGCTTCGGGTGTCCCTATAGTTGGCGCGGACGCCGCCGGTTCTGCCGAGATCCTGGGACCGGTGCACGCGGAGACGGGCGCGAGCCTGGTCCCGCCCGGCGATGCGGAGTCGCTCGCGGCCGCCGTCGCCCGGGTTCTGGCCGAGCCCGACCTTGCCGCGAAGATGGTGGCGGCGCAGGATCGGCGGCTGGCCGATTTCCGCGTGGAGCGGACGGCGGAGTTGACGCTGGAGCAGTATGCCGAACTCTTACGCGGGCGTTGACGACACACCCCGCCCATCGCTCGCGCACCGCGTCGAATACGCGCTGCTGAGCGGCGCGGTCGCCGTCGGCGAGGCGCTCGGGGCGCGCGGCGCCGCGCGCCTGGGCGGCGTGCTGGGCGGACTCGGATACTGGCCACTCGGCATCCGGAGGCGGGTCGTCGAGTCGCACCTCGCCCAGGCGTTTCCCGAACGCGACGTGGCGTGGGTCCGGCGCACGGCGAGAGAGGCGTACGCGCATCTCGGTCGCGAGATGTTCGCGATGCTCCGGCTGGCGCGCACGTCGCGGGAGGCGATCATCGCGAGTACCGAGGTCATCGGGTTCGACGCGCTGCGGGCTGCCGTCGATGCCGGCCGGGGCGCCATCGTCGTGACCGGCCACCTGGGCAACTGGGAGATCGGCGGCGCATCTCTTGCCGCGCGCGGGATCCCCATGGACGTCGTGGCCCAGCGCCAGGCGAACCCGTTGTTCGACCGGATGGTGGTCCGGGCGAGGGAGCGGCTCGGGATGCGGGTGATCGAGCGGTCGCGCGCGACGAAGCTCGCGCTCCGGTCGCTGCGCGAGGGGCGAGCCGTGGCTTTCGTGGCCGACCAGGACGCGCGACGCGCCGGGGTGTTCGTGCCGTTCTTCGGTCGGCTGGCGTCGACGCACCGTGGACCGGCATTGATGGCGGTCCGCACCGGTGCCCCGCTCTTCCTGGGCTCGTGCCTGCGCGTGGGCGATGGCTACCGCATCACGCTCCGGCAGATCACCGTCCGGGAGGGTAGTGGTGACGTCGACGATGCGGTGATCGCGCTGACGGCGGCGTTCACCCGCGGGCTCGAAGAAGCGATCCGCGCCGCGCCCGAGCAGTATTTCTGGCATCACCGCCGGTGGAAGACTCGGCCCGTCGAGGAACCGGCGCGGCGCGCGCCCGGTATACCAGAGTGACCCCCGGCTCCCCGGGGTCGGAGCCGCCAGGCCGACCCAAGCGCGTGAACGGAACCGAGTTGCGCATGTGATCTATATCTGCATTCCGGCACACAACGAAGAGCGCACGGTGGGTGTGGTCCTGTGGAAGATCCGGCAGGTCATGCTGGACTTCCGCAGGGACTATCAGATCCTCGTTCTGGACGACGCGTCCACGGACTCGACGCCGGAGGTCCTGGCACCGTACGCGCGGGTCCTGCCCCTCACCATCCTGCGCAACGACGAGCGACAGGGTTACGCCCGCTCGCTCGAGGTGTTGCTTCGGGAGGCCGTCAGGCGTTCCACGTACCCGCGCCGCGACATCGTGGTCACGCTGCAGGCGGACTTCACGGACGAGCCGGCGGACATCCCCGCGATGGTGAAGCGGATCGAGTCGGGCGCGGACATCGTCGCGGGCGCGACCAGGCTGCCGCGCAACGCGCCACGCAGCATCCGGTGGAGCCGGCTGGGGCTGGGTTACCTGATGCGACGTTTTCCGTGGCCCGAGCCCGTGACTGACCCGCTGACCGGGTTCCGGGCCTACCGGGTGATCACGTTGCGTAAGGCGATTCAGTCGAAGGGCGACGCACCGCTACTGACGCTCGAAGGTTGGGCGGCGAACGCCGAGCTGCTCCGTGTCGTCGCCCCGTACGCTCGCCGCATCGCACAGACGGAGATCGATCCGCGCTACGACAGGCTCTGCCGGGAGACGCGGTTCCAGCCATGGCAGACGATCAGGCAGGTGCTGACGCTGCCACGGGCGCCGATCACTCTCGCCGCGGAAGAGCCTGCCGGCTCGTCGGCGGGCGCACGGTCCCGGAATGTCCAGGCCGAGCGGCATGCCGCGGTCGCCAGCAACG
>DATMSC010000546.1:0-2129 GCA_035565595.1 Longimicrobiales bacterium
GAGGAGGACGGGATAGCGCTCGGCGAGCTGCTCGGCGAATCGGCGGGGGACCAGATCCGTGTTGTATCGCAACATCCCGACGATGCGATCCTCGACCGGGAACAGCTCCAGGGCCAGCTCGAACTGGCCTTCCTGCTGCGGAATGCCGAGCGCCTGGACGTCCAGGCCACCCAGCCGGAACCGGCCCTGGTCCAGGTGAGGTGCAGTCAGCGCCATTGCCGGGACGTTGCGTGGCATCCGGAAGAGGTTGAATACCGCTTGGAACACCGGCGACCTGCTCGATCCGTTGTCCCGGCCGAGCGCGCGAACGAGCAGTGGGAATGGAAAGTCCTGGTGGTCGAGTGCGTCGGCGACGGTGTGCCGCACCCGTTCGACGACGGTGCGGAAAGACGGGTTGCCGTCGAGGGCCGTCCGGAGCGGGAGCGGATTGACGCACATCCCTACCATGCGGGCGAACTCCGGGCGCGATCGCCCGGCGAATGGCGTACCGACGATCACGTCGGCCGTACCCGTGTGCCGGTAGAGCAGCACCTTGTACGCGGCGAGTAGGACGGCGAACGTCGTCGCATGGGATACCGCTCCGAACGCCGAGACCTCGCGGGACAGCTCCGCATCGAGCCCGACGCGCACGGAACCGCCGCGCAGCGTGCGCGTGGGTGGCACAGGTCGCTCGCGGGGGAGGTCGATCACCGGGAGCTCGCCGGCGCACTGGCGCGTCCAGAAATCCCGGTCAGCGGCGGCGGCCGGTGAATCAAGGTACCGCTCCTGCCAGCGGACGAAGTCTACGTATTGGCTCTGTAGCGGAGGCAGCGCAGGATGGACGCCGCGGGAGAGCGCTTCGTACGCGGCGAAGATGTCGTCCACCAGGACCGTCATCGCGTGGCCGTCGGCGATCAGATGGTGGACCGTGAAGACGAAAGCGTGGTCGTCCGGTGCGCGCGTAAACAATGCGGCCCGGAAGAACGGTCCGCGCGTGTAATCGAACGGAGCGCGACACTCGTCGGTGGCTCGGGCCAGGAGCGATTCGTCGGAATCGCCGGCCACATCGACGACGCGGAAGTCGACTTCCCGGAATCTTCCGGGAACCAGGACCGGGTCTCCGTCGCGAATCTCGAGGCCGGCATTGAGGACGGCGTGACGTTCGTGAACCAGTTGCAGTGCTTCTCGGAGCGCACGCGGGTCCACGACCGATCGAATCCGGATCGGGCACACGACGTGGAAGGCCGGGCTTTCCGGATCGAGCATGGAAAGCAGCCAGAGCGCCCGTTGTCCGTGGGAGAGCGGGAAGCTGCGGGCGGGCTCGACCACCTCCCGGCGTTGCAGCAGCGTCGCCAGCAATGCGCGCTTCTCCTCGAGCGTCATGCTCGCGAGGCGCGAGTCGGTGTCGTTCACTTCGGTGCCTCCCCTTCTCCTGACAGCATGGATCGCAGCAGTGCGTCGATTTCGTCCTCTGCGAGCTGATCGACGTCGACGGCGGCGGGAATCGGGACTTCGGCGATGTCACCGCCGTCCCCGGCCGCGGGCCCGGCCTCGCGTGTGGTCGCGGCCAGATCCGGTGTGGCGGGATCGACGGTGAGCAGGAGATGTGTGATATCGCGCGGAGTGCTCGCCGCAAGCAGGTCACTCGCGTTGAACTGCCGGCCGAAGTCGCGCTGGAGCTGGTTTCTCAGTTCCACCGCCATGAGGGAATCGAATCCCCATACGCCGAGCGGCTGGCCGGGATCGATCGTCGAGGGGTCGCCGACTCCGAGGATCCGGGCGAGGGTGGAGCGCACGTACTGCTCGACAACGGTCGTGCGCTCACCGTTTTCGCGCGCGGCGGCCAGCCGATCGGCAATACTCACCGTGCTGGCGATGTCGGGCGCAGTGGGCGACGGCGCTGTGCGGATCGCGCCGACCAGCTCGCTCAGGATCGGTGGCTCCTCGCCTGGCGGCGTGTTTTGCGCAAAACGGTCCCAGTGGATCGGCACTGCTGCGAGTTGCGCGTGATCTTGCTCGAGCAGTTGGGCGAACAGCGCCGCGCCCTGTTCGGGCTCGATCAGCTCGATGCCACGCGACCTCATCCGGCGCTCGAGATCCGTGCCCTGCCGGGACGCCATCCCGCCCGCCGCCCAGCCGCCCCAGTTGAT
>DATMSC010000547.1:0-4411 GCA_035565595.1 Longimicrobiales bacterium
GAGCGCGTGAGACTCGGCATCGTGAGCGCGCTCGCCGTGAACGACGCGCTCTCCTTCAACGAGCTGAAGGACCTGCTCGGCACGAGCGACGGCAACCTCAGCGTGCACGCGCGTCGACTCGAAGAGGCGGGATACATCGAGTGCACGAAGTCTTTTGCCGGACGCGTGCCACGTACCGAGTACCGGATTACGCCCGCGGGGAGGCGTGCACTGAACGCGTACCTGGACCACATGCAGGCGCTGATCGAACGCGTTCGCGAGGAGTGACGCTGTTTTTTTTCGTCCGTTAGCTTCACGGTACAAAGTACTTCGCGCTCCGCTCGGTCTCGGACGCGCGCAGAGGAGTGGGAGGTCATGGAGTCGGATTTGCACGTGGCGATCATCATGGACGGCAACGGCCGGTGGGCGGAGGCGCGGGGAAAACCACGCCGGGCGGGGCATCGCGCCGGTGCCACAGCGGTCCGGCGCACGGTCGAGGCTGCTCCCACGCTGGGTATCCGGGCGCTGACGCTGTACGCCTTCTCGTCAGACAACTGGAAGCGGCCGCCCGGCGAGGTGTCCGCGCTGATGCGTCTGATGCTCGCCTATCTCCGGTCGGAAACGGCGGAGCTGGTCGCGAATGACGTGAAGCTGACGGTGATCGGTCGTCGGGACCGGCTGGGGGCGGAGCTGCGCCGCGCCATCGAAGACGCGGAGGCCGCGACGGCGAGTGGCGACCGGCTGCACCTCCGCGTCGCCGTCGACTATTCGGCACGGGACGCGATCCTGCGGGCGGCCACGATCGCCGGCTCCGACGCGACAGCCGACCGCGAGTCGTTCGCGCGGGCGCTCGGCGAGGTACTGAACGCTGACTCGCCGGTACCGGACGTGGACCTCCTGATCCGGACGGGCGGGGAGCAGCGGCTGAGCGACTTCATGCTCTGGGAGTGCGCGTACGCGGAGCTGTACTTCACGCAGTGCCTGTGGCCGGATTTCGACGCGACTGAGCTGGCGGCTGCCGTCCGCGAGTTCCGGCGCAGGCAGCGCCGCTTTGGCGCCGTGATCCCGGCGATGCCGGCCAACCGGGCGGTGGGGCAATGAACACGCATGGCGAAGCACCCCTCGATTCGGGTGCACAGACTCACCGTGCGGCGGGTATCCTGGGCGCGGCAGTGGTGATGGGAATCCTCGGCGTCCTGTTCTTCTACCGCGCCGAAGGTCCGCCCGCGTTGAACGCCTTCCTGTGGACGACGGCGGGCGTCGTCACAATCGCGGTTTTGCTCAGACTCACCCGCGCGCGGCGCCCCTCGACAGAGGCGATGGTGCTCATGGCGGCCGCGTGGGCGTTCACCGCGTCGTGGGTGTACAGCGACGCGGACCCGACGCGTGCCATTTCGCTCTTCATGGCCGCCGTGCTGGTATCACTGGCCGCCCGCCGCGCCGCCACGCCCTGGTTGCGCAGAGCCGGCGCGGCCGAATTCATCGGCGCCGGGATCGTGAGTTGGGGGAACGTGTTCTTTGGCTCGCTCGTCCTGGTGCGCGACGCGGTGGTCGCCGCCGGAGCGCATTCGGCGGCGCCTGCGGCGTGGAGGCGAGGGACGCGGGCGGCGATCCGCGGCGTCGCGCTCGCCGTGCCGCTCCTCGTCGTCTTCGGCGCGCTGTTCATCTCGGCGGACCCTGTGTTCGCGGACTTCGTCGGGAGCGCAGTGCGGATCGACCTCGAGCCGCTCTTCGAGCGCATCGTGTTCGCGGGAGTCATTGCGTGGCCCACAGCGGGGTACCTGCGCGGCTTCCTCTTCGGTACCCGAATTCCGACGGGGTCCGTGCCGCAGGTTCGACCTCGCCTGGGAATCGTGGAAGGCGGCATACCACTCGCGTTACTCGACCTGCTCTTCCTCGTGTTCGTGCTCATCCAGGTCCGGTATCTCTTCGGCGGCGCCGGTCTGGTCGAGGTGACGCCGGGGCTGACATATGCCGAATACGCCCGGCGAGGGTTCTTCGAGCTGGCGGCCGTGAGCGCGCTCACCGTCCCCGTCCTGCTCCTTGCCGACTGGGCGCTCGCGCGGGAGACGCCGCGCGCCGCAAGGGCATTCCATATCCTCGCAGGTGCGCTGATCGCGCTCGTGCTGGCGATCATGGCATCATCGCTCTTCCGCATGCGCCTGTACCAGCAGGCTTACGGTCTCACCGAGCTCCGCCTGTACACGACGGCGTCGATAGTCTGGACAGGCGTCACCCTGGCATGGCTCGCGTTCACCCTCTGGCGAGGGCGACGCAGCGAGTTCACTTTCGGGGCATTCCTGGCCGGAGTGGCCGTAGCCGGTGTGCTCGTCGTGGCCCAGCCGCATGCCCTGATCGTGAAGGTCAACGCCCGGCGTGCTGCCGCGGGTCTCGAATTCGATGCCGAGTACGCCACTCGCCTCAGCGCCGACGCCGTCCCGCCGCTTGTCGAGGCGCTCCCGATCCTGCCTGCCGCGGCGCGCTGCCACGTGGCCACGGAGTTGCTGGATAGGTGGGGTGACCCGCCGGGCAACTGGCGGCACTGGAATCTCTCGGACCGGCGGGCGCGCGCGCTCGTTGCAGCCAACCGGGCCGAGCTGGCCGGCGCGTGCCCGGCAGGTACACCTCCGCCCGGCTGACGCCCGCTACGAGCCGGTACGCCGCGGCGCGCAGCCAGGAGGATGTCCGCATGAATCGAATTGGCTCGGCCGCCGCGGCGCTCGCCGCCGGCTGGCTACTCTATCGGAGAGCTCGGCCGGGAGATCGCCTGGATGGCGAAGTCGCGCTGGTGACCGGGGGTTCGCGCGGGCTCGGGTTGCTGCTGGCCCGGGATCTCGTCCGCCATGGCGTCAGCGTCGCGATCTGCGCCCGCGACACGCAGGAGCTGGAGGTCGCGCGGGCGGACCTCGAGCGGCGAGGCGGCAACGTCCTCGCCATCCGCTGCGACGTCGCCAGTGCGGACGAGGTTGCGGGAATGGTCGACGTCGTTCGCGATCATTTCGGCCGGATCGACATTCTGGTCAACAACGCCAGCGTCATCCAGGTCGGCCCGCTCGAGGCCATGACGCTGGAAGACTTCCGCCACGCCGTCGACGTCAACTTCTACGGCACGCTCCACTGTACGCTCGCGGTGCTCCCGGAGATGCGACATCGCGGCCGAGGCCGGATCGCAAACATCACCAGTATCGGCGGGGTGATCGCGGTGCCTCACCTGCTGCCGTACAGTTGCGGGAAGTTCGCGGCCGTCGGCCTTTCGGAGGGACTCAGGTCGGAGCTGGCGGTGTCGGGGATCTCGGTAACGACAGTGGTCCCCGGTCTCATGCGTACCGGTTCGCCTGTAAATGCCCTGTTCAAGGGACAGGCGAGCAGGGAGTTCGCATGGTTCAGCGTCGCAGACGGTACGCCGCTCACGGCCATCTCGGCAGAGCGGGCCGCGAGGCGGATCGTCCGTGGCATTCGACGTCGCGAAGCCACGGTCGTGCTCTCCTGGCCAGCGCACATCGGTCGGCTGGTGCATGGGGTGGCGCCGGGTTTCACCGCCGACCTGCTCGGAGTGGCGAACCGCCTGCTTCCTGCTTCCGACGGCGCCTCCACCGGGGCGGTTCCCGGGGGGCGTATCCGTACACGGATTACCAGATCCCCTCTGACATCGCTCATGTACCGCGCCGCGAGACGCAACAACGAGCTCGGTGGCGTGATCGGTCGCGGTGCCGTGCCCGGGGTCGATGCTGGGACGGGCGGTCGCCCGTGATGGGGGAGCCGGCGAAGTGCCTGTCGCCGCGCTCAATGCGAGTGTCAGGGGAGGGAGCCTGGTCGCTGCGCGGGTTGAGTGGCTCCATACAATGTGTTACGTTCTGATATTGAACGGGCATGGCCGCCCGCGATGCGAGTCACCCGCTGCGTGCACATCCGCAGTGCATGCCGCGGGCGCATTCTTTTTCTGGGCCGCGTGACCGGTCCGCTTGGAGGATCATGGCCAAAGTCGAAGGGATTCCGGTCGAGGGCGTCGTCACCGAGGTCCTGCCCGATCAGCACTTCCGGGTGCAGCTCGAGAACGGGCACAACGTCCTCGCGTATGCCGCGGGGAGGATGTCCAGGTTCAAGATACGGATACTGGTGGGCGACCACGTGTCGCTCGAGCTGTCGCCGTACGATCTGTCGCGCGGCCGGATCACTTATCGGCACCGGACGGGGCAGGGGTTCGACGCGCCGGGACCCCGCAAACGGTGAAAAGCCTGACTCTGGCTGAAATGAGTGAGGCCCGGCCGGACGCTGTCCGGCCGGGCCTCACCGCGCTTACGCGTCGCGTTTCAGGAAACGCGGACTACGTTCTGCGCCTTGGGGCCCTTGGGCTCGATCACCACGTCGAACTCGACGCGGTCGCCTTCCGCCAGCGTGCGGAAGCCGTTCCCCTGGATCGCGGTGTGATGGA
>DATMSC010000548.1:0-3587 GCA_035565595.1 Longimicrobiales bacterium
GCTCCGGTATCCGCCGCCCCTCGTAGTACCGGGCGCTCCAGTCCTGTGCCAGGTACTGCTCCGGCGCCTGGTCTTCCGCGTGCCCGGCGACGAATGCGACGGTCAGGAGGAAGGGCCGGTCCGAGGGACGTTCCCGCAGGAACTGCAATGCCTGCCTCGCCTGGAGCTCCGTGACGTGGATGCGTCCGTATTCCGGGTCGTCGAACCAGTGGCGCATCGGCTGCACCGTCGAAAAATCGAAGTCCTCGGGCCGGATCGCCCCGTTGTGCCACTTGCCGACGTGACCCGTCCAGTATCCCGCCTGCCGGAGGAGGCCGGGGTACGTCTGGCTCCATGCCTCCGGCTCGATCTGTGTGTTGCCCCGTGTATGCCCGTGCCGGGACATGTACTGCCCGGTGAAGATGGAAGCCCGGCTCACCCAGCAGACGGAAGTGGTGACGTAGGCATTCGTGAACCGTACACCCTCCAGCGCGAGTTCATCGAGACGGGGGGTATGGACCACTGCATTGCCGGCCACCGCCAGAGCATCCCACCGCATGTCGTCGGCGAGGAATACGACAACGTTCGGTTGCGACGGCTGTTCGGAGGGCTGCGCGGCGCTGCGGTCGGCTGATCCCGTGACAAGTAGTAGAGTGAGCAGAAAAGCCCCGGTTACTCTCATGGCTGACGACCTCCATGTCGGACGGGAGGCGGGAGCCGGCCTCGTCGCCCGTGCCCGGCTCGACACTGTCTCGAGTGATGGGAATACCGGCTAAGGTACGGCAAGCGGTCGGGAACGGCCAGAGATGTCGCCGGAAGCCCGAACGGACTCTCCAGTCCGCGACCCGCTCGGGACGTCCCCCTACCGCGTCTGCGGCGCCTCGGCCTTCCCCCAGAACTGGCGGATGACTTCCGGCGGCGGGGCCGGTGTCAGAAGGGACGCCACGACGTAGACGCCGATGGCCACGGGAAGCGCAATGACGAGCGCCTGCAGGCTGCCTGTGTCCACCAGCCGGTCGATCAGGATGTAACTCGGGATCCCAAGCACCATTGCGGCGAGCGCGCCGTACTGGTTCCCTCGTCGCCAATAGAGACCGAAGACGAACGGCGCCCAGAAAGTGCACGCCAGCCCGCCCAGCGCGTAGATCACCAGGTTCTCGAGGAAGGGAGGCGGTGTCAGCGCGAAATAGAGGACGATCAGCGTGATTGCCACTCCGGATATGGCGGAGAGCACCCTGATCTGTCGGACGGTGGCCCGGGGGTTCACGTAGTTCAGGTAGATGTCCTTGGCCACCACCGACGTGTTCAGGAGGAGCATCGAGTCGATCGTGGACATGATCGCCGCCAGCGGCGCCATCAGGAGCAACCCGGCGAGAACCGGCGGGACGAACGTCGTTATCAGCATCGGTATAGCCAGGTCGGGCGCCTCGAGGTCGGGGAAGAGACCCCGGGCAAGCGTACCGAGCAGCATGAAGGTAGACGAGAAGATCGTCGCAAGCACGGCGCCGTACAGCACCGCGCGGTACATGTCCCTCGAGGAGCGGTACGCCATCGCGCGCACCGACATGTGTGGCAACCCGAGCACGGCGATCGAAAATACGAGGTACCCGGAGATGACTGTCGCGAAGGAACCCTCGCCCAGGCGGACCAGCTCCGGATCGATCCGGATCAGGTTCTCCTGAACCGTTCGGAAACCGCCCGTGCCCTTCACCAGGAAATACCAGATCAGCACGGCACCGACGGTCATCAGCACGCCCTGCAGGATGTCAGTCAGCACCACCGCCCGAAATCCACCGTACAGCGTGTAGGCCGCCACCACCACCAGGAAGACAAAAAGCATCTGCCGGTACGGCAAGCCGGTCACCGCTTCGAAGATGCGCGCGCCGCCCACGAACTGCGGCGCAATGTAGATCGTTAGGAAGAAAAGTGTACCGAGCGCCCCGATGTACACCACCCAGTCATTCCTGTAGCGGGCGCGTAGGAAGTCGAGCGGCGTGACGAACCCGAGATTCCGGGCGACTATGGCAAACTTTACGCCGGCGACGAGAAAGAGAACCGCCAGCGTGAGGTGCTGGGCCTGCACTGCCAGCGGCCAGACGTACCCTGCGCTGTACGCAAGCCCCGGGGCACCGATGAATGTCCCCACGCTGTAAAACGTTGCTGCCGAAGTGAAGAGGAGCGCCACCCACCCCAGGTTTCGCCCCGCCAGATAATATTCCAGCAGGAATTCGTTCGTGCTCCCGGCCGCGATTCGTTCGTTCGCCCGCCTGGCGACGATACCGAGCGCCAGGAGCACCAGGAGGTACAGCGTACCGATCGTGATGATGGTCCAGCTCATTCCTCGCCCCCGATCCCGTCCTCCGGCGCGCCGGATGGCGTGAGCGGAACTTCGGCGAAGTGTGGCGAAAAGCGGAGGAGGATGGCGAGCAACCCCACCACAATTGCCTGCCAGAGTATCAACGTGATGAAGACCCAGTCCGGAAAGCCGAAAATGATGGCCATCTCCTCCGCCGGACGCCGCCCCAACGTGAAGCCGAGCAACAGCGTGACGACGGCGACGCCGACATAGAAGGCGGCGAACGCCGCTGCGCCGCGCAACGATTGGCGGAAGCGTGGATCTTCTTCGAATTCGGCCATTTTCAGCCCCCGGATGGCGGAAAGGGCAGCGCGCACCGACGGAGAATCCTCCGCGTCGGAGCGAGCAATCCTATTCCTTGACGTGGAAAGAAGCGCTGACGATATAACGTCGGATGGCGCCGGCTACAAGGACCGCCGTTCGAGCCGGCGCTCGAGGTGTTTCAGGCAGAGACATCATGCATCGAGGGCAGGCGACGCGGCAGGGATCCAGTGCCAGCCACGTCACTCCCGCCTGATCGCATACCGAACCACCCAGGGCACGTTGGAGACCCGTTGACCGTGATCCGGAATGTGATTCCGCGGGGGCAATTCCGCCGGAATTGGGCGGCGTTGTGACAGGATTTTGTCACATACCAGCGGAAAGGCGTGCACATGGTAAGGCCGCAGAGGTCGTAAACCCCTGCGGCCCTTGGTCTTATCCGATAGCAGGGGAGGGACTCGAACCCCCAACCGACGGATTATGACTCCGCTGCTCTACCGTTGAGCTACCCTGCCGCAAGCCCAGCAAGCACTGAAATTTACTGCTCCCCGGGCCCCTGGTCAACGGCTGGAGGCGCCCGCCTCGCCCGCGATCGGCTCACCTTGCTGTATCAGCGTCGCGACCTGCCGCCTCCCCTGCCCCACTACTCCCCGGCTCCGCAAATCGATAGAGGCGCTCACCCGGGCGGATCATCCCGTACTGCTCGCGGGCGACCCGCTCGAGCGTCGCCGGATCGGTTTCGAGGGAATCAGCGCGAGCTTCGAGCCGCACAACGACGCTCCGCACCGAGTCCAGCGCCGCGGTTTCGCGCGCGAGATCCCGCTCCAGCCGACGGACGTCGAACACGTCGTACGTCCCGCCGAACAGAGCGAAGTAGGCGGCCGCCGCGGCGGCCGCCACGGTGAGGAGCGTCCGCAGCTTCAAAACACGTCGCGTCCCAGGAACTCGGCGGTGTCGCCCAGCTCTTCCGCGATCCGCAGCAACTGGTTGT
>DATMSC010000549.1:0-12633 GCA_035565595.1 Longimicrobiales bacterium
GCGATTTCCTGCCGGCCACCCGAGAACACGACAGTCGCGAGCCGGGTCCCGTCCGGCGACCACGTCCCGGCCGAGCCCATGAAGCTGAGCGCGTCGAAACGCGACTCCGTCGCCTGGGTCAGGAGGCGCCGCGGTGCCGTGCCCGTCCGCGCATCCAGCACGTACAGGTCGATCGAGAGATCGCGCACCCACAGGAATGCGATCCTGCTTCCGTCCGGGCTGACCGCCGGCGCCAGCATTGTTTCGGCAATGCCTCCGCTCCCGTCCATCACGCGACGAGCCACGTCGTCCGGCGCGGCGCGCCCTTCCAGGAGCGGCGCATACGCGTCCTTCACCGCCGCCACCCACGCCGCCGAGAGCGAATCCGGATTCACCTCGAGGACTTCCGCCAGCGCAGTGGCCAGTCCCTCGTCCAGAGCCGTGCGATAGATCTCGCCAATGCGTGCGTCACCGTATCGCCCGCCGATATACGCCCAGACGGCCTGACCGAAGCGATAGGGAAAATAGCGACCGTCGGTTGACAGCTGACCCAGGGTGGGCACGTCATCGTGCAGCACCGCGTCGCGGAGCCACATTGCCGTGTGCGGATCGGACCGGCCGACCGACAGATACTCGGCCATCCCCTCCATCGCCCAGAGCGGCAGGTTCCCCGTGGCAGCAGGCCCGCCGTGCGCGCTCGCGATGTCGTATTGGAACGCGTGAACCAGCTCGTGGCCGAGCACGTGGTCGGTATCCTGCCGGGTCGCGCCCAGCGGCATCACGACTCGCCGCTGGAGTCCCTCCGTAACGCCCCCGGTGGATTCGTCGATCATCCCCGGGACGACGTTGGTCTGCTGGAAATCCCCGTGGTTGGCGTAGAGCACCAGCGGCTGCCGGCTGGTCATCTGGTGGTCCAGGAGCTGGCTGAGCCGGGTGTACCAGCGCTCCGCCATCCTGGCAGCCTCCCGTGCCGCGGTGGAGATCTCCGAGTAGTAGTGTACGTCATAGTGCTCCGTACCGAGCACACGGAAGTCGAAGACGCTGTACTGCACCTTGTTCCGACCGAAGTACTGTGCCTCGGCGGGCGACGGCGAAAGCATCACCGCCGCAACCACACCGAAGAGCGCGGCGATCCGATACCACCGGCAGGCGGCTTCCGCTCCAGTTCCTGTTGTCGTCCTCATTGACCTCACCTCCATCCTGGACCGCCGCATTTCCGCGGCCGCTCACCTCTTGACACCCGGACCCGCGCCGCACCCCTACGCCCCCGGGGTGAAGCTTCGACGACCGCTCTGGCCGATGTCCGTTGGGGGGTGGCGGCTCACGTGGCGACGCCTCCCATCCACCACCGGGAGCCTTCCCCGGTGGAAACGGCTCGCATGCTGTATTAGTCCGGACTCAGACGGATGGATCCCCGGATTCGCGCACGACGCCTGCGCGGCTCGGGACCCGTCGCACCTGGCTACAAACGATTGTCACTTCGAGACTTGTACACGGCGCTGCCGGACTTCGTCGCGGCAGCGTGGAAGCGGGGAAGCAGCCGGTCAGGAGTCGGCGGGCGTCGATTCTCGCGGGCCGGGAAGCCACGCGGCGAGCTGTTCCCGCAGGATGCGGAGCGCCTTCCCCATCTGCGCCTCGACGGTCTTCACGGAGATCTCCATTGTGTCGGCGATCTCCGCATAGCTGAGCCCGCGCTCGCGGCTCAGCTCGAACACCTCCCGACAGCGCGGCGGGAGCGACTCCACGGCGCGCGCGAGCGCGATCTGCATCTCTGACTGTATCGCGCGCGCATCGGCCGGCGTCGGTTCCGCGGTGCGCTCCGCTATCGCAGGCGAAGCCGCACGCACGACCCGCACGTGCCGGATGTGGTTCAGCGCGCGGTTGCGGACCGCACGGTGCAGATACGCCCGGAGCGTGCTCTCGATGACGAGCGAGTCCCTGCGACGCCAGAGCTCCACCATGACGTCCTGGACCACCTCCTCCGCGGCGTCGTGGTCGCGCAGAATGCCGTCAGCGAAGGCGACGAGCGCGGCGTAGTTCGCGCGGAAGATCGCGTCGAACGCGCCCTGGTCGCCCGTCCGCAGACGGGCGATCCACATCGCTTCCTGGCGCTGACCAGTCTCGGGTGACAGACTCAAGACCCGGGCACCCCGCACAATTGGTCCGCTCCTGTCCGGTGAACGCCCGCCGCATCAGGACTCGCTGACGCGCTCGGCGAAGTGGCGCCGCGAGGTGCCCGATCCTTACCGAAGACAGGACGCACAGCACGCCGCCAATGTGACGCCTCTACCAGGATGACGCACCGGGGCGTTCCGTGCGTTGGATCGGTGCCCCATGAGCCGTCATAGGGGTGTATTGCGGTTCGAGTGTCTGGAGGGCATGGACCGACAACGACTGAATCGACCCGACGCCGACGATCCCGAGACCTGGAAGCTCCTGGGCCGGTACGTCGCGGGTGAGTGCGACGATCTCGAGGCCGCCCGCGTCCGCCGCTGGCTCGCCAACGATCCGGCGACCGCCGCGTTCGTCGAGTCGCTCGACCAATGGTCGCGCGACATCGCCGCGGACCGTGCGGCGCACCACGTCGACATTGACGGCGCCTTTGCCCGGGTGAGCGAGCGGATCCGTGCCAGCGCAACCGCACGACCACGGCCGGCGGCGAGGGTGGCCGGCAACGGACGCATCCACACCCGGGTGCGGACGGGACACGCGCTGACGTCGATGCGTGCCGCGGCCGCGATCGTGTTGCTGGCGGCCGGCACATGGCTTGGGCAACTCGTCCGACAGAATCCGGCCGAACCCACTGCGCCGGCCGGCAGCTACGCGACAGCGGTGGGCCAACTGGACACGCTCTCGCTGCCGGACGGCACCGAAGTGGTTCTGGCGCCCGCTTCCCTGCTGACGGTCGCAGCAGGATACGGTGAGTCCGCGCGCACCGTCGAACTGAACGGAGTCGCGCTCTTCCGCGTCGTCCATGATGAGGCCCGGCCATTTTCGGTCGTAGCGTCCGGGAGGGTGATCCGCGATCTCGGCACGGAGTTTACCGTTCGCGCGGCACCCGACGGCACGGTCGAGGTATCGGTCACCGAAGGCGAGGTCATGATCCTGAGCGATGCCGCTGCGATACAGGGTCAGAGCATACGTGCGGGTGACCGCGGCTCGGTCTCAGCGACTGGCGCCATCCAGGCCACACCGGGTGGTCTCCGGCCGCAGGACGTCGCGTGGGCCGAGGGCCGCCTCGTTTTCGACGACGCGCCGCTGACCTTTGTCGCCGACGAGTTGCGCAGGTGGTATGGCATCGAGCTCCAGTGGAGCGACGCCGCGACGGGTGAGCGCCGACTTACCGCCACTTTCAATGGCGAGCCGATCGGCGAGGTCCTTGCCGTGATCGAAGCCGCGCTCGGCGCGACGATCGAGCGCCGTGAGACCAGCGCCGTAGTCCGCTTCCCGGAGACGACACCTTGAGCTCCGGCTTCGCCGCGCTCGTCGCCCTCATCGGCCTCGTGGCACAGGGACCCGCGGTTGCTGCGGAGCCCTGTATCGGTGGCGATTCGGCGGTCTCTCCCGCGGAGGCGCCGCCGTTCACGAATCGTGTCACGGTGCGAGCGCAAGGCGTCGCGCTCCGCGACGCGATCGGGCTCGTCGCCAGCGCGGCGGGTGTCCGCATCTCCTACAGCAGCGACGGCATCGACGCCGCGCGCATCGTCTGTCTCGAATATGACGACGCACCACTGGGTGTCGTACTCGCCGAGCTCCTCACGGGTGAGCCCGTGCATCCGGAGGCCGTCGCCGCTGACCACATCGTCCTCACATTCGTTTCCGCCCGCGCGGAGGCGACGGAGCCCGCCCAACCGAATCCCCGTGGTGTGATCCCGCTGCGGCCGCTGCGCGTGGAAGCCGAGCGCCGCTCTACGTCCGCGACATCCACGTTGGTGCTCCACGGGGAAGACATCGCGGGCCTGACCGGAGCCCGGACGCTGGCTGCCGCGCTCGACGGACTGGTTCCGGGCTTCTGGCTTCACGGTCATCCCGTCGCCGGTTTCCTCACCGCGTTCTCCGGAGGGCGGGGCCGCGCCTCCTTCAGGAGCGCGGTACCCATGGTCGTGATCGACGGGGTGGAGCTCGCGGACCCGGCGCTTGCGTTCCACGTCGCCCCTGAAACCATAGACCGGATCGAGATCGTCGCCGGGCCCCACGGAGCCGCACTCTACGGCAGCGATGCCATCAACGGCGTGATCGACATTCGAACCCGCCGCGGCAGCGAGGCTGGCGGATGGCGCCCCGTGCTGCGTGCGCAGAGCGGAGGCGGCTTCAGCATTTCCGACCCGGGCGGCGGCACATCCTTCACGCACGCACACCGCCTCGGCCTTTCAGCAGGAGATGCCCGGCGCTGGCTCCGACTGGATGTCGCGGGAACGATACTCAACGCCCCCATGACGGCGGGCGGCGAGCGCTACGTCGCGGGCGACTTCGCTGGCGGGCTCGCCGGCGCGACCGGGTGGGTATCGGCGTCGCTCCACCTCCTCGCTACGGGCGGTGCCACTCAGAATTACATCCGGGACCCCGGCGCCGATTCGTTCACGGCCGCGCAGGTCGGCTTGCGTCGTGTCATTGCGGCGGTCGAAGCGGCAACCGTCCTCGGCGGCTGGCGCCACAATCTGACGCTCGGCGCGGACGCGTACGCGCTCGGCGGCGAACGGTCGACCACCCCTACCTCCGATGGGGAGGGCCCGCGTGCTTCGGCGTCGATGTTCGGCGTTCGCTTTTCGAGCAGCCGGCCGCTGTCCATGGGACGGCTCGGTCGCGCCGAACTGGTCCTCGGCGGCGACTACGCAATCCGCCGCGCGACGCCCACGACTCCCGAGCCGACAGTCCCGGCTTCGTCCGCGTCCGCCATCCTGGCCAGCCGTGAGTTCGCGGCCAATTCGGGCGTGTTGCTGCGACACGTGTGGTACCTTCACGAGCGCTTCACGCTCAGCGGTGGCATGCGATTCGATTACGACGGTTCCGGCTTCCTGACCACCGACCGCTGGACCGCATCACCCACTTTCGCCGCAGCCTTCTCGGCCGGGTCCGACCCGATGCTGCTCACGCTCCGGACCTCGTACGGCCGGGCGATACGGTGGCCCGATGCCACTGTCGGAAGTGGTCTCGCCCAGCGGCCAGCCCAGGCTCAACCGGAGGCGCAATCGGGTGTCGAGGTCAGCGCCGAGCTCCGCATTGCGGGAACCATCGAAGCCACGCTGGCCCGGTTCGACCAGACCTCGTCCTCTCTCGAGCCGACGGCAGCGGATGCGGCCGCGCCGGGGCTGGCCGGCTCCATCTCGAACCGCGGGTGGGAGTTCCGGACCCGGACGGGTTTCGGGCGATGGTCGTTCGCCGGTACCCTGTCCTTCATCGACAGCGAGGTCCTGCACGCCGTGCCCGGCAGCGACCTGCGGGCCGGCGACCGGATGCCGTACGTGCCGGCGAGGTCCGCCGGGTTTCAGGCTCGATACGACGCGGGCTCGTGGTCCGTCACGGTCTCGGGGAGCCAGGCGGCCGATATGTTCGTGGCCGCGAGCACCCTCACGATCGACGCCCCGGCAGTCAAATCGGGGACTCAGCCCGGATATGCCCGGATAGGCAGCCTCGCGCGCTTCAGCGCGAGCCTCGACGTGGCACTCGACGAGAGGCTCCGGCTCGTCATCGGTGGTGAGCAGCGACTCACCAGCGAAAGGGCGCTCTCCTTTGGCGACTGGTTTTTCGAAGGACGCGACTTCCGGGTCGGACTCCGCATGGGCAGGTAACGGGCAGACCTGTCCCCGACACGCGTCTTCAAGCTCCGCGCCCCCGGATTCTCGCGGCGGACCTGAATACCGCCTCGTACGCGTCCAGCATTTTCGATTCTGAGAATTCCAGCCTCACCCGCTCCCAAGCCGCACGGCCCATCCCGGCGCGCAGTGCCGGGTCTGCGCGCAATCGCTCGATCGCTGCGGCGAGTGCCGCCACGTCACCCACAGGCGTGAGGATGCCCGTCTCGCCGTCGGCGACGACCTCGGCCAGTCCGCCCTGAGCGCTGGCGACCACGGGCAACTGGAGCGCCATTGCCTCGAGGACTGCGTACGGTATTCCGTCCGATCGGGAAGGTCGAGCGAAGATGTCCGCCGCCGCCGTCATTTCGAGCGCGTCCGCTGACGGCAGCGGTCCGACGAAACTCGCACGCACCCGATCCTCACCGTCGAGCGCCCTATTCGTCGCGTCGCGTACGGAGTCGTCGACATCACCCACGACGACAATATGGATCGGCGCGCCGGGCGACGTCGCCACGACTCGCCGCGCGGCCTCCGCTACTTCCGGCGCTCCCGCCGGCCGCCCTCTCCGATCGGATACCGCGATGATGAACTCGCCCGGAACACCGCCGAACGCGGCGCGATCCGAGGGCGTCGTCCGCGACACCGCCTCGACGTCGAGACCGTTGCGGGCCACGTGAGTGGGCCGGCGGAACCACGGATTCTGCGCAGCGATCGCGTCCACGCCCCATTGACTGTCTCGAACGAGAACGTCGATCAGAGCGTGATAGAGCCACCGGTCCCATAGCCCGCCCCGCAGCACATCCCCGGCCCCTCGCCGGTTCACGACCGCGCCCCGCCCGGCCAGACGCGCGGCAATCCCGCCAACCCTGAGCTCGCGCGTGGTGTTTACGACGACGACGTCGGCCCCGTGCCGCACGATGAGACGCCGCAGCCGAGCCACCGCGGCGGGATCACCGTCGTTCCGTATCCGAATTGGCACGCCGACGACCCCGGCATCCAGCCGTTCGCCGATCGGGGCGCGGGGATCGAAAGCGAATGCCACGGCATGGCCGCGGCGGACCATTCCCGCGGCCACTGTCGCCATGCAGCGTTCACCGCCCGTCCAGCGCCGTGACGCGCAGACGAACACGAGCCTCAACGCATCGGCACGAATGGTTCAACCCCCTTCGTTCTTCCCCATCGCGGCTACGGCACACTAAGCACCGGTTCGAGTGGCGGCAATCAACCCGCTGCCATAGGGTGGCCGGGGGCAAACAACGGATGACGCGCGCGTTTGGGCCCGATCTCCCGCGCTGGTCGGTGGCCGGCTGTCCCCTTGCCAGGCGAGTGATACAACTCATCGCGCCTCCACCGAATGTCGACCGCCGATTTCCGAGTCCGAATTGCACTGTACAGGACACGTCCCCGGATTGCCGCCGCGCTTTTCATGCGAATCTGGCCACGGAAAGACTGCCCTTGACGCGCGAAATCGCCGCTCCTATCTTCGCGCATGCAATTCGGAGCGGTTCTCGCTGGCAGAGCACACCCTTTCGAAATGCCTGTACCCTTCGCGCTGGGGGAAACCCGTCCAATGTTCAGGATTCAGCGACGTACAATCGGGTTGTTCGTCATCGCCGTCTGCACGCTGGCCGGAGCCGTTCCCGCACTGGCCCAGGATGTGGATGGCACGCGTGCGAACTACATCGTTCCGGTACCGCCGACACAGCGGATCCTGTCGTTCGCCGGCAGGGTTCCGCCCAGCAACACGACCCAGTCACCGACCGGCTTCGGGGCGAGCTGGGGGGACATCTTCATTGGCGCGTCGCTCGTCAACCGTCACCGCAACGCACTCATCGAACGCGGCCGCGACAATATCGATGGCGCCTTCGGTATCGGTGTCGGAATCGGCAACGCCCGTGATCTGGTCGGGCTCGAGCTCGGTCTGGTCTCCTACTCCACCGCCAAGGGGCCGTTCAAGCGCGGTGGCGTCAACGCGAAGCTGCACAAGTCTTTCGGCCGCGACTGGGGCATTGCGGTGGGCTCGCACAACGCGGTCCATTGGGGCGCTGACTTCGATCAGGTGCGCAGCTTCTACGGGGCGATCTCTCACGTCTGGCGTGAGCCCCAGTTCCTGCCGCTCCGATCGCTTACCGGCACGATCGGCGCCGGAAACGGCTTCTTCGATTTCGACCTGTTGGAGCCGTCGTCTGACACAGAGGTCCGGCCGTTCGCCTCCGTCGCGATCCAGCCGGTCGAGCGCGCCTCCTTCATCCTCGACTGGGCTGGTCAGGACCTGAATTTCGGCGCCTCCGCCGTGCCGTTCCCTGGCGTGCCCCTCGTATTCAGCGCCGCACTGCTGGACATCTTCAATCGGGCCGACAGGACCGAGGGCGTTCGCGTCATGGCTTCCGTAGGCTATGGCCTCCGAATCCGCTCGCTCGGCTTCCTCGTGCCCTGACCGGAACGGAGAGAGAAGACCAATGAAGAAACTGCCTCTCGTATTGGCTACGGTCGCGGCCGCAGCGACGATCCTGGTCGCCTCTCCCGCAGCCCACGCGCAGGTCCATCACGATCTGACGTTTTCGTTCGGGGCGGACCAGTACGTCGGCACGGTGCCGACCGCGCTCGACCGGCAGATCGCCGCTGCCCTGGCCGCCGCTGCCGCTCAGATCCTCGCGGATCTCAACGCTGGCACGCTGACCGATCCCAACGGCGCGGAGATCTCCGACGACGCCCAGGCGCTCGTGCTCGGTGTGATCCAGGGCAACATTCCACCCGAAGATATCCAGGCCATCCTCCTCAACAGCGGCGCCGAAGGCCCTTCTGAGGAGGTCGCCAAAGCGCTCGTGAACCTGCTCACCAACCCGCAGGCCGGTCAGGTGGCAGCGTTCATCGGCCACTTCAATGAACTGGTGATGAATGCGTCGCCGGCATTCCTCGCGAACCCGCCGGACGTGTTCCGTGCCATCTGGGCAATAGCCACCCAGCTCGGACAGGCTGCCACGCCGTAGGCAACTGACCGTCAACGGCAATCAGTTCGCGGAGGCGATGCCCGACGTACCGGCGGTGTCGCCTCCTCGCCTTTTCTGCACCGCCGCCACCCCTTCCGCCACGCTGTCCCAGCTCCACAACGACCTCCTTGACCGGTACCCCCGCCAGCGGTACCGTATAGGCAAAGGCATAGCAATTTGGGTCAAACGGGCGGGCGCGGCAGGGTGGCGGGGGCAGGTCACGATGCGTGGCTTCGCGCCGGGGCGGTGCGTGGCGCTCGACGGTTCGTGGCAGGTGTCGAGCAGCCCCGTATATGGAATGTCTGCGTCGACTGCCCGGCTTGCCTGTTGCGACGAAACTCGTTCCCCGGACTCGAAGTGCATCACGGTCCGCCGGTCACGGTGGGCGCCCAGGTCACCAGGCAAATGGCGAGGTTTGACGGTGAGCGACTTCGAGCGGCGACTCGCCGGGATCCAATGGGGTGATCACCTGTGCCTGATGTATGTCGATGCGACGGAAGCGCTCGACACCGTCGGGTACTACTTCGAGGATGGGTACCGCCGGGGCGAGCGCTGTTACTATGTCGGGAGCGGTGTTGATTCCCGTATTGCCGAGGCTCTCGACACGTCGGGATTCGACGCTTCCCGGGCGTTGGCCGAGCAGCGCCTCATCCTCCTCGACCCCGGTGAGGTTTTCGGTGATTCCTGTGCTGAAACGGCTGCGCTGTCCGGTGTCGTTCGCCGCATGCTCGATACGGAGAGCGCGGCGCACGGTCGCGGGGTACGCCTCGCACTGGATATGGAGTGGGCGCTGGCGGCCGGGCTGGGCGCCGAAGCGATACGCGCCTTCGAATCGAGTCTGAATCGGTTCATCCGCGGGGCGTCGGGATCCGTACTATGCCTCTTCAACCGGCGTCGATTCCCACCAGCACTTCTCCGTGACCTTCTCGCACTGCACCCGACAGCGGTTGCGCGGGACATGGTCCTGCCGAACGTCTACTACATCCCGCCCGAGATCGAATCGGGCGTGTCGGGCGCGAGCGATGTACTCGATTGGCGGCTGGAGCAGCTCTGGCGGCTGCGCATGACGGAGGAAGACCTCTGGAATACGCGCGCGGAGCTGGTGGCGAGGGACCGCGCCGTTCGGGTGGACTCGGTCGGTTCCCGGGGAATGGCGTTTCTCGCGGAAGCCGGGCGCGTGCTCGCCTCATCGCTCGACCATGAGGTCACGCTCGATCGGCTTGCCCGCCTCGCCGTCCGTGAAATGGCAGATTTCGCGATCATCGACCTGGTCGAAGGGGGCGAGGTTCGCCGGGTCGCTGCCGCGCATCGTGATCCGGAGCGCCAGGAGCTGATGACTCGCCTGCTCGAGTACCCTCCCGGGCTGGACCGGCCGGACGGTATCTCTCAGGTGATCCGAACCGGCAAACCTGTGCTGCTCAGGGAGGTAAATGCGGCCAGGCATCGTGCGGTGGCGCAGGACCTTCAGCACCTCCTGCTCATCCGGGAGCTCGCCGGTCGCTCGGTCGTCGTGGCGCCGCTTCGCACGCGTGGCGAAACGTTTGGGGCGATCACGCTGGGCTCGTGCAGGCGGCAATTCGGACCGGCGGACCTGGCGCTGGCGGAGGAGCTTGCGAGCCGCGCCGCGCTGGCGGTCGAGAACGCCCGACTCTATCACGAGGCAAAAGCGGCGATCCGGCGGCGTGACGAGGTCGTGGCGATCATCAGTCATGACCTCCGCAACCCTGTGGGCGCTATCCACACTGTGGCGGAGCTGCTGAAGTCGACGCCGGTCCCCACCAGGGATCTCAGGAAACATGCGGGGCTGATCGCCAGCGCCGCCAAATCCGCGCTGACGCTGATCGAAGATCTGCTGGACATCTCGCGAATCGAGTCTGGCGCGCTTGGCAAAGGTGACGTACGCCCGTGCCAGCTTCCGCAATTGGTACGCGAAGTCTGTGAGCTCTTCGAGCCGTACGCGCGCGAGAAGCGCCTCAAGCTGGCCTGGGCGGTCGACGAGCACCTGCCGGCGGTCATGGCCGACCCCGATCGCCTGTCGCAGGTCCTCGCAAACCTGATCGGGAATGCGGTGAAGTTCACGGAAACCGGGCAGGTGGTGGTGCAGGTCCGGCGGAATGGCGATCAGGTCGAGGTGTCGGTGGCCGATTCCGGCCCCGGCCTCACCGAAGAGGAACGGCAGCACATGTTCGACAGGTTCTGGCAGGCCGTGAAAAAGCAGCGGGCGGGTGCAGGCCTCGGTCTGGCCATCTGCAAGGGGATCGTCGAGGGTTACGGCGGCAGGATCTGGGCGGACAGCCAGGTGGGTCGGGGGAGCACGTTCCGTTTCACGATCCCGATCGGCCAGAGCTGAACGGGACTCCGGCTTCTCAGGGTCACGCTGCTTCTTCCCGTCCGAGCCGTTCCTTCAGCACCTCCATGAGGTCGATGACCTGCGGTCCGCCTTCCGCCGCCTCGACCTCTTCCGGCGCGCCGACGATGTCCTCGCCGCGCTTCAGCTTCCGCTCGACCAATGCGCGCAACCGCTCGGTCCGGGTATCCGGCAACTCGTCCAGGCCGGGATCGTCGGTGAGCCGCCGCTCGATCTCGCGGCGAATCGCTGCAACCCGTTTGCGGTCGAGTGTGGTCTTTTTCGCGGGCCCGATGTCCGGCGCCTCCCGCAGCTCGTCGGCGAACCGGAGCGTTTCGGCGCGCAGTATCCCACCGGATGCCCGGATCGCGACCAGGTACTCCTTTCCGCGCATGACGAACGTCGCGATCCCGGCCCTGTTCCGCTCCTCCATCACCCGGGCGAGCAGGCGATACGCCTTGGTCGAGTCGCCGGCGGGAGTCAGGTAGTAGCTCCGGACCAGCCACCTGGGGTCAATGGACGCTGCGTCGACGAAGAGCCTGAGGTCGATGTCCCTGGACTTCTCCGGCGCGATCGCTTCCAGCTCCTCGTCGGTCACTACCACGAACTTGCCCTCCTCGACCTCGTAGCCGCGGACGATATCGTCCCACTCCAGCTCGGTGTTGGTTTTCGGGCAAAAGTATCGCCGGCTGAGCGGTGTGCCGTCCGGTGCAAGCATGCGCAGCGCATCACGCGCCGCGCGGTGCGCAGAATAGATGTCGACCGGGATGCTGACCAGCCCGAAGCTGATCGTCCCGGACCAGAACGGCCGGGGCGAATACTCGGGTGCGTCGTCGTCAGGCGGCACGGCGTTTCTCATCCTTTCGGGCGCGCTTCAGGCTCTCCTCGAGAGCCCGGGCGAGTGGCGCTGCGGGTTTCCGACGGGGCGCCTTCGCCCGCGGCACGGCCTTGCCCTTCGCCTTTGCACGAACGAGCTCCAGGACGCGCTCGCGGTACTCGTCTCTGAACGCGCTCGGATCGAACTCGTCCTCGAGCGCTTCCACGAGCTGGCGGGCGAGCGCGATCTCCCGGGTCTCCAATCTGCGCCCGCCCGGTGCCGGCAGCACCGATGCGGGTATCACTTCCTCCGGCGCGTGCAGTGTGAAGAGCGTGAGCCGCTCGCCGTCGCTGAAAATGGCTCAGCGATACGCCTTCTTCCGCATGACCCAGGCGGCGATCCCCTGGGCACGGGCCTGGTGCAACGCAGCCGCGAGGGCGGCGTATCCGGACCGGTCGCCGTCTGGCGCCAGATGATACGGCCGGTCATACCACTCTCGATCGACACCCGGTGCCTCGACGAACCGGGCGATTTCGATCTCGCGGGATGGTGGAGGCTCGAGTGACGCCAGTTCCTCGTCGTCCAGCAACAGGAAGCGGCCGTCCCCGAGATCGTAACCGCGGCGTATCTGTTCGGGCGGAACCACCTTGCCGGTGACCGGGTGGACCATGTGCTGCCTGACGGGCACGAGGTCCGTCCTGTGGA
>DATMSC010000550.1:0-5245 GCA_035565595.1 Longimicrobiales bacterium
CCGTGTTCGACGGCCTGCTCGAGCGATACCGCTTCACGAGCCGCGAGTCGTCCGGGCGCGACGGCGGCGAGGTGAACCCGGAGATGCTGGGCCGGGTCTTCGAGGGGCTCATGGCGCCGGACCGGCGCAGCAGGACGGGCACCTTCTACACGCCCGCGCGAACCGTCGACCGCCTGGTCGCGGAGACGCTGGCGGTGCACGTCGCGGGGGAGACGGGCGTTCCGTACGCGGCGGCCAGGCGGCTGACGGTGGCCGGCGACGCCGCCGCGCTGGACCCGCGGCAGCGCGAGCGAGCGTCGGAGGCGCTTGCTGGCGTGCGGGTGCTCGACCCCGCCTGCGGTTCTGGCGCGTTCCTCCTCGGCGCGCTGGCGAGGCTGTCGCTCGCGCGGAGCGCGCTCGCGACGTGCGGGCGTGTCGAGCCGGGGATCGCGCGCGACGTGGTCGGGCGATCGCTGTTCGGCGTGGACGTGCAGGACGACGCGGCGCTCCTCTGCGCGCTCCGGCTCTGGCTTGCGCTGGCGGTGACGCGGGGTGACAGCGTTTCTCCGGTGGAGCCTCTACCGAATCTGGACCGTCGGATCCGCCAGGGCGACGCGCTCACCGACCCGCTCCACCTTGCCGGCGGCTTCGACGTCAACCGGCCGGTGCCGCCGGCGGCGCTCAGGGCGGGGATCCGCGAGCTGGAAGCGCTGGCCGCCCGATACGTCACCGCCGAGCCGGACGAGCGACGAGAGCTGAAGGGCGTGATCGCCGCGACGGAGGAGGCGCTCGCCCGGCGGTGGGTGGTGTGGGCGGGGGGTGCATTGGACCACGAGATCGCGGAAGCGAGAGCCGCGGCGGCAGGGCGGGACCTCTTCGGCGGGCGGCCGGCGGACGCGCAGCGGGCCGATTCGCGGCTCCGGGCGCTGGAGGCGAGGCGACGGGAGTTGGACGGCATCGCGCGGGTGATCGACGACTCGGGCGCGCTCCCGTTCTTCAGTTTCCGCGTCCACTTCTGCGAGGCGACGGAGCCGGGGTTCGACATCGTGCTTTCGAACCCGCCGTGGGTCAGGTCGCACCGGTGGCCGGCGACTCTGGGTGTCGCCGCGAGGCAGCGCTTCGAGGTGTGCCGGGGTGGCGGCTGGCGTGCGCCGGGGCAGGCGACGTTCGCGGCCGAGCCGGGCGCCGGTCAGGTGGACCTCTCGCTCCTCTTCCTCGAGCGGTCGCTCGAGCTGCTGCGGCCCGGCGGTACGCTCGCTCTGGTGCTCCCCGCCAAGATGTACCGCTCTCTCTACGGCGCGGGCGCGCGGCGCCTCCTCCTCGGCCGTGGCTCGCCGCTCCGCATCGAGGATCACGGGCTGGACCCGAAATCGATCTTCCACGCCGGTACCTTCCCCGGTATCGTCGTCGCCCGGCGTGCGGACCGGTTTCCCGGACCCGACGGCGGTGCGGCGGATGACTCGCCGCGGGGGGCTGAGCGGGTCAGGGTCGTCATGACCCGGCAGGGGCGGGAGCCGCTCCGGTTCCGGGTGCTGCCGGAGGAGCTACCCATCGTTCCGGGCGACACCGCGTCGCCGTGGCTCCTGGCACCGCCCGCGGTGCGCGCGGCGATCCGGCGGATGCAGGCGGCTGGCGACCCGCTGGGGGCGCGCCACCGTCCCCGGCGAGGCGTGGTTACCGGCGCGAACGGCATCCTCGTGTTCCCGGAGGTGCGGCGAAAGCTCGGTGGGCTGGCGCTGGTGCGGGCGGAAGGTCACGACCGGGGCAGGCGGCGTGGCCGGCCGGAGCGCGATGCCCGCCGGTTCGTCGCCGTGATCGAGGAGTCGGCGCTGCGCCCGCTCGTCCGCGGCGCCGACCTGGCGGCGTGGCGGTTCCGGCCCTCCGCCCACCTCTTCTGGTCGCACGACGACGCGACTTGTGCCGCGTTGAACCCGCCGCCGCGGGCCGCTGCCTATCTCGCCAGGCACGAAGCCGCGCTCCGCGCCCGATCCGGGTGGCGCCCCGGTCTGCCGCTCGGGGCGGTGTTCCGGCTGGCGCCTGACGCGCTCGGGCCGAAAGTCGCGTGGCGGGACCTGGGCACCACACTCGAGGCTGTCGCGATGCCGGCGGCGCTCCCGCCGGGCCCGGGCGAGGGGCAGCCGGTGGTGCCGCTCAACACGGTGTACTTCATTGCCACCTCCACGATCGACGACGCGCTGCTCCTCGCCGCGCTCTTCAATTCGACGCCGGCTCGCGTTTTCGCGCGCACCATCGCGGAGCGCGCCAAGGACAGCCGGTTCCGCTTCTTCGCGTGGACAGTCTCGCTGCTGCCGCTCCCGTCGTGGCGCGACGGCGGGGAACGCGGTCGCGTCCTCGATCTTTCTCGCCGCGCGCACGAACGCGGCGGGCTGGATGGCGACGACGCCCGCGAGCTGGACCGGATCGTCGCCGCTTCCTACGGACTGGAGGACGATGACGTGCGCGCGCTTGCCGCGTTCGACGCATGGCTGACAGGAGCCGACGAGTGAACGACGAACGTGTGCCCGCGAACGGTCCGGCGCCGGAACCCTCGCCGCCGCGGGTGTCGGAACCTGCGCCGATCGTGCTCCCCGCCGGTGCCGTGCTCCTGGACGAGAACACGGATCCGCCGCTCCGTGAGTGGTACGGTCGGCTCCTGGCGACGGCGACCGAGGCCGACTTCGCCGTGGGCCGGGTGCGGCTCGCCGGAATCGACATGTCCGGCGTCGAGCTGGCTGGTGTGCGCCACTGCCGCATGCTCCTCGGGCGGCTCGATATGGACACGCTCCTGGACGGAAGCGGTGACCCCCACCCCGAGGACGACTGGCGCGCGCGGCTGAAGCGGCTGCGAGCCTTCGTCGGGAGCGGCAGGATCCGCATCCATTCGGCCGGGATGCAGCAGTGGTCGCCGGACTTCTCGGTGTTCAGGGGCGTCCGCGCGGGCGCCGGGCCCGGAGGCGGCGACCGCGGCGCGGCCGTCGTGCTCGGCCCGCACCACTTCGCCCGCAGCGCTCCTGACGGCGCGGCGATGACCGCGATCATCCCCGGCGAGAATGCCGCGGCGCTCGCGACCCGGAGGTTCGAAACCATGTTCGAGAGCGGATACGACGTGACCGGCGTGGTGCTCGAACTGCTCGGCCAGCTGTTGGCCGGACGCGCGGCGTTTCCGCAGCCGTGATGACGGGGCCGCCGGGCCGGCCGGCCTTTTGTCCCGCGGCCCCGCGCGACGTCGCCCGCATCCTCCTGGACGGGCTGCTCGGCGAGGGCTCCGGCCGAGGCGGGGTGGAACGCCGCCGCACCCGGACGAGGCTCACGCTGACCGCGTTCCAGCGGGCGTCGCTCGAGGACGTGCGCCGCGTGATCGCTGAACGGCGGGGTGCGGTGCTGGCCGACAGCGTGGGGATGGGGAAGACCTTCGTCGCGCTGGCGCTCATCGCGGAAGCGCTCGGTGCTGGCCGGCGAGTCGCCGTCGTCGTGCCGACGGCGCTGCTCGCGCAGTGGCGGCGGGAGCTGCGCCGGCGGGTGGCGGTGAGGGAGCTACCGGAAACGCGGTCACCGGGCGTCGTGTGGTACACGCACGCGCGCCTGAGCCGCGGGGCGGTGGCGCCGGAGCCAGCGCCTTTGCTCGTGGTCGTCGACGAAGCGCACGCGTTCCGGTCGCCGGCCACGCGCAGATACCGCGCGCTTGCCAGCCTCTGCCGCGACGCCGAAGTCCTGCTCATGACCGCGACGCCCGTCAACAACACCCTCATGGATCTGTACCACCTGCTCCGCTTCTTCTCCGGCGACGGCGACTACCGCGACCTCGGCATCGCCGACCTGGGCGCCGAAATGCGGGCGCTCGCCGCGGGCGGTCTCGAGGGCGGCGGGTCCAGGCGGCTGGACGCGCTCCTCCGCGCCGTCGTCGTCCGACGCACCCGCCAGCAGGTGCGTGGCCGAATGGGCGGCGACGGCGCATGGAAGTTTCCCGAACGAGCGCCGCCCATCGTCGTACGATACGAGCTGGTCACGCCGACGGGCGCGAGCACCGACGCGCTCGTCCGGAAGCTCGCCGGGCTCTCCCTCGCCCCGTTGCGGCTTCGGGAATACGGCGTGCGCCAGTTGCGTGGGCTCGGGCCCGGCGAGAGTGAGCTGCTCCGGATCGGCCTGCTGAAGCGCCTGGCCTCGAGCCTGTCTGCCTTCAGGTCCAGCATCCGGCGGCAGCGTCGCTTCTACCAGGAGTTCCTGGCCGCGCTCGGGCGGCGCAAGCTCCTCGCGCCAGCCGAGTTCCGGCGGCTCTACGGCGGCGACGCCGACGTGCTCCAGCTCGTTCTGGAACCGGTGGCGCTCGGCGACCTCCCGGGCGGCGTCGACGTCTCTCGCCTCGCCGCCGATACGCGCGCCGACCTCGAGATACTGGACTCGCTCGAGCGCGACGTCGCAGGCGTGACGCCATCGAACGATCCCAAGCTCTCTCGGCTACGAGAGCTGCTGGACGGTCCGCTGGTCGGACGCCGCGTCGTGATCTTCACGGAGTACCGCGACACGGCGCGGGTGTTGTGGAACGCCCTGGTCGCGCAGGGCCACGTGGGGCTCGTCGACGGGTCCGGTGCGCTCCTGGGCAGGCACTCGTCCGGTCGACGGGCTGTCGTGGAACGCTTCGCTCCATTGAGCAACGGCGCGCGTCCGCCGCCCGCGCACGAGGCGGTACACATCCTCATCGCGACGGACGTGCTGTCGGAGGGGTTGAACCTACAGGACGCCAGCCACGTCGTCTCGTACGACCTCCCCTGGAACCCGGTCCGCATCGCACAGCGGATCGGTCGGCTCGACCGGCTCGGTTCGCCGCACGCGACCGTGCACGCCTGGAACTTCGCGCCGGACGCCGGGCTGGACGCGATGCTCAGGCTCATGACGCGGCTGCGCCGGAAGTTGCGCGCGATTGCAGGGAGCGTCGGTCAGGACGGTCCCGTGCTCGGGACGGAGCTGCACCGGGACGAACGCGTCGTGGCACGCTGGGCCGGCGGCGACGCTTCGGTCCTCGACGACATCGAGCGCGCCGAGACGGCGCCATTCCTCGTCGTGGAGCGGCTGCGGGCGCTGCGCCGGAAGCTCGCGCGCGAGCCGCGGAAAATGCCGACGCCCGAGCGCCCGCCACGTATCCCCTACGCCGCGATCCGCGATCCCGACGGCCCCGACGGCGCGCTCGTCGGCGTGCGAGCCGGTAGCCGGTTCGTATGGATCTTCGTGCGAAACGACGGCAGCGTGGACCCGGACGCCGTCGGTGCGG
>DATMSC010000551.1:0-1645 GCA_035565595.1 Longimicrobiales bacterium
CCCTGGCCGAAGGAGATCATCCCGCTACCGCCGCATTCGCTGCACGGTCGAGGCCGTGACCCGGGCGCATTGCCACTTCCGGAGCACGTAGCACACTCCTCGGTGATGGGCACCGTGAGCGTGACCCTTCCCCCGCGCGCCGCGGTGAGGAACGGGATGTCCAGGACGTACTCCACGTCCCGACCCCGTTCCGCCGCCGTCGTCCGGCCCCTTCGTCTCCGGGTCCCGTCGAAGATGCTGCTGAACAGATCGCCGAGACCACCCAGGTCGGAGAGGTCGTCCATGGAAAAGCGGAACCCGCCAGGCGCCCTCTGCCCTGCGTCGGCACCCGGACCCCCGAACCCGGGGAACGGACCCATCGACCGCACCTGGTCGTATTGCCGGCGGCGCTCCGGGTCGGAGAGCACTGAGTACGCCTCCGCTATCGCCTTGAAGCGCTCGGCCGCGCCCGGGTCGTTGGCGTTGGCGTCCGGATGATACTTCTTCGCCAACCGGCGATACGCCTTCTTGATATCGTCGGCGCTCGCCGTCTCCGGTACGTCGAGGATCTTGTAGTAGTCCTTGGTATGAGTGGTTGGCATGCGCCTGTCAGAGTTGGCCGTATTTCTTGACCCGCACGCGAGCAGGACGGATCAGGTGGTCATGGAACCGGTAGCCCTTCTGAAACACGTCGGCCACCATTTCGTCCTCTTCCGGACGATCGGTCTCCACGGTAGCCAGCGCTTCCATGGTCGCCGGGTTGAAGAACTCGCCTTCCGCTTCGATCACTTCGAGCCCGGCGGACGCGAGCATGTGACGCAGCTTCTTCTCCACGATCACGATGCCCTCGTGGAGCGTCTCCGTAGTGGTGTTCGCCACATCCACGGCTGCGACGCGCTGTATGTCGTCGACGACGTCGAGCAGGCGCTTGATCAGGTCCGCCTGGGCACGGGCGTACAACTCGGTGCGTTCCCGCTCGATGCGCTTCCGGTAGTTGTCGAACTCCGCCGCCAGGCGGAGATGGCGCTCGTTCAGCGCCTCCAGGTCCTGCTGGAGACCCTCGAGCTGCGCCTCAGCTTCGCTCGTCACGTCCGAATTGGCGTCGCCATCATCGGCCGCGGTAACGCCGTCGGCCGCAGTCGCGCGAACCTCGGCGTCGGTTCCGTATTCGTCCGTCATGATCCTCGTTTCTGGCCAGAGCAGGTGGCACGGCAGACCCGCGCCGCTTTCCGGTCACCACGTCGGGGGCAACTCCAATGCCCGTAGCAGCGCCTCGATGGCAGTACGGAGCTGCCACTTTGTACGTACTACGACGATTCGCGCCCCGTGATTCGTCGCCACAACCACGCCATCGCGGCGTTGGCGCCACGCGCTCGAACCTCTTCCCGGTCACCTCTGAACTGATGTCGGCGCGCGCGAACGTCGCCTGCCACGGCGGTGGCGATCCATACAGTACCCACCGGTTTGGACGTCGTGCCACCGCCGGGGCCGGCGATACCCGTTACGGAGGCGGCGGCATCCGCGCCAAACGCCGCGCAGGCACCTTCTGCCATTGCCCGTGCTACCGGTTCACTCACTGCGCCGTGCGCTGCAAGGATCTCCGGCGGCACTCCGAGGAGAGCTGATTTCGCGCCATCCGCGTACGCAACCACGCCGCCCAGGAAAT
>DATMSC010000552.1:0-1933 GCA_035565595.1 Longimicrobiales bacterium
GTCCACCGCCACCGCTCGCCGGCAGCCATTCCCCGTTGCACAGCGGGAAGCTCCGGAAGAAGCTCCCCTCGACGACACCGCACGCCCACGCCGCCGGCCCGGCACCCGCCGCGCCCGGCGTCTTCCCGACGTTCGCGGTGAACGCGCCCATGAGGAGGACCAGGAAGCCGATGCCCGCGGCCGCGACCGCCGTGCGGACGAGCTTTCTCGCCCCGCTCGCCGCTTCCTCAGTGACGGCCGGTGCGCGCCCCGCGCCGATAGCGCCGGCGCGCGCGGCGGTACCGATCAGCAGCGCGAGCAGCAGGTTGGCGAGACCGAAATGGAGTACCGTGACCGTCGGCGCCTCCAGCTCGAGCCGGACCGTCAGCGCGCCCAGCAGCGCCTGCACCACCAGCATCACGACCGCGGCTACCGCCGGCACCACCAGGTTGCGCTCCGCAGCGCTCGCCTCCTTCCGGTGCATCAGCGCCAGCGCCAGCAGCGCGCCGATCGGCAGGAACATCCCTGCCGCCAGCAGTCGGTGGAACCATTCGATGAAGGTTTCGAGATCGAACGTCGGGATCCACTGGCCGTTGCACCGCGGCCAGTCGTCGCCGCACCCCAGACCGGAGCCGGTTATGCGAACGATCCCGCCGAATACGATGAGGAGATAGGTGTAGATCGCGGCGATCCACGCGACCGCGGAGAGTCTCGTTCCGGCGCGACCAGGCGCACCGGTCTGCATATCGGACATCGTAGCTCCGGTTCGAGCAGGCGTCGACCCGAGAACCGCTTGCCTGTTGTAAACGGTGAAGGCGCCGCCTCTCGCGACGCTCCCGCCAGGCGGGTCCGCTCCGGCGGGGCTCCGACGCGTACCGATCGGCGAAATCCAGGAAAAACAACGGTTTACCGACCAGTAAGTGCCGTCACGACACCAATATGGCACGAATCGGACGGCACCGCCAGTCACGGTGGAATTCGCGCAGCCGGGTGCGTGGAGAAAAACCACGATCCGGTTTGCCGGGCTTGGCGCACAACGCTATCCTGCACGAATGGAGGCGAATGCGGAGGTCCTGGTGATCGGCGGCGGGATCGCCGGCGCGGCGGCCGCGCTCTCCGCGCGGGCGGCCGGACGCCAGGTCGCGGTGGTGCGCGCGGGTCCGGGCTCCACGGCGCTGACTGGCGGCGCCTGGGTAGGCGACGTGCCCGAACCCCTGAGCGCGGCGCTCGCCGCCGTAGGCTACGTCCTCCACCCCGTCGGCCGCCCTCTCGCGCACCCGACCGGTGAGCTCTACCCCGCCGACTTCGCTCCGCCCGAGCATGCCGGCGCGGTCGTCGACGACGGCACTCTCATCTGCGGCGTGTCCGGCCTGCCCGCCTTCCACGCGCCGGCGCTGGCGCGCCTCTGGGGAGACACCGCCGGCCGCGACCTCCTGGCCGCTACCGTCGATGCCGGCCAGGCACCGGCCAGCGGCTGGTCGGTCCCGTCGCTCGCGGCGACGCTCGAGCGCAATCCGGACCGCTTCGTCGACGCAGTGGCCCGGGCCGTACGGGAAGCAGACGCACGGCGGGTCATCCTCCCGGCCGTCCTGGGGATCGAAGGCCATGACCGGGTCCGGAGCGCCATCGAGCAGGCAACCGGCGCCGTCGTGGCCGAGGCTCTCGGCACGCCACCCTCGCTCCCTGGTTGGCGTCTCGATCGCGCACTTCTCGCCGCGCTCGAACGGGCGGGCATTCACGTCCATGCAGGGCGGGCCGGCTCGACCGTGATCGAGGGCCGGCGAGTCAGCGGCATCCGCGTGGCGGTCGCCGAAGACGTCACGACCGTTGCGGCGGGTCCGGATCCGGTGCCCGGCTCGTTCACGATCACGGCTGATGCCGTCGTTCTCGCCACCGGCAAGTTTCTCGGCGGCGGGATCCGACTCAACGGTGACGGGCTGCAGGAGCCGGCGCT
>DATMSC010000553.1:0-6609 GCA_035565595.1 Longimicrobiales bacterium
ACCCGCTGACCCTCGTGGAACGGCTCGTGAGCGAGCACGGCGTGGCCGCGATCCCGGGCACCACATTCGGCCTCGACGGGTGCCACCTGCGTCTGTCGTTCGGGGGGCTCGATGGCCGCACGGTGACCGAAGGGGTCGGGCGCTTCGTCGACGGAATCAGAGCCATCGTTTAGCCGGCCGGGTCGTCCGGTTCATCCCGCATCGCAACTCATTGCGCGGGGACGGCCCAGCCGCCCTACGGTTTCCCGACAGGCACTATCGCGATACGGACTCCAGCGTGGCGCCGGCCTCCAGCACCCGGAGGTCCTCCCAGGGTTTGCCCACGAGCTGCAGTCCGATCGGCAGACCGGCAGCCGTAGCGCCTGCGGGGACGGTCAGCGCCGGCCAGCCGAGGAGATTGAACGGCGCCGTGTTGAGCGTCCAGCCGGGACGGTCGAGGGGCGGCGCGCCATCGGGTTGCGTGGGGAGCGCCAGCAGGTCGAACCGTTCCATGCGCCGTTCCACCTGGTCACGGAGTACTCGCCGCTGGCGCTGGGCGCGGACCAGGGTGTCCGGGCCGTGGGCAAACCCTGCGAGCAGCCGTTGCCGGAGGATGTCGCCGTACAGCTCGAGCCGGGTGCGGAGCCAGGGCGCGTGGAAAGTGCCCGCCTCCACGGCCAGGATCGTGTTGTTCAGGATCCAGAGCTCCTCCAGCTCGGGGATGTCGACGGGGACGACGGCGGCGCCGGCGGCCTCGAGTGCGCCGAGCGCCCGTTCCACGACTGCCCAGACCTCCGGCACGCCCAGGCGCTCCCGGATCGGCCCCGAGGGCACTGCCACCCGGAGGTGGCGAGGGTCAGCGTGTCGGAGGGGATAGCCGGAGAACCCGGTTCCCGGTCGCGTGCGCCCGTCGCGCGGGTCTTCGCCGGCGAGGACACCGGCCAGGAGCGCGGCGTCGGAGACGGTCCGGGCCAGCGGGCCGAGGTGGTCGAGCGACCAGGCGAGCGGGACCGTACCGTGCAGACTCGCCCCTCCGAAGGTAGGCTTGAAGCCGACGACGCCGCAGAACGCCGCCGGGATCCGGATCGACCCGCCGGTGTCGGTACCCAGGGCGGCAAAGGCCATCCCGGTTGCGACGGCGGCTGCGGAACCACCGCTGGAACCGCCGGCGTCGCGGGTGGGGTCCCCTGGGTTACGGGTCGGACCGTAATGGCCGTTGCTCGAGCCGGGAAGATACGCGAACTCCGACATGCGCGTCCGGCCGATGAGGATGGCGCCTGCCGCCCGTAGCCGCTCCACCGCAGCCGCGTCCGAGGCGGCGACGGTGTCGTCCAGGACCCGCGATCCCGCGCCGTTGATCAAGCCGCGTTCACCGATCAGGTCCTTGATGGCTATGGGGATGCCGTGTAGCGGACCGCGGTAGTCGCCGTTCCCAATTTCCCGCTCGGCTTGCCGCGCCGCCTCCAGTGCTCGATCGGCATGCACCTGGTGAAAGGCATTGATCTCCGGATCGAGGTCGCTGATCCGGGCGAGAGCCCGTTCTACCAGCTCGATCGGCGAAATCTCGCCGGAGCGCACGCGGGGAGCCACGTCGAAGATCGTATCGTGGCCGGTCCCGGCTCGCCCGACGGGAGGCCGTTCTCCGCCGACGTCGATCGGTGTGCTTCGATCGTTCCCGTCCGGCGGGGGGGCGGTCATTCCGATCAGGTAGTCGGGTAGGACGTCGTCGGGTACGGACCACCCGGCGCACTTCTCTTCGAACGCCACCACGGCCTGGAGGAAGGGGCCGTCGATCACGGCGGCGAAGTCCTCTTCGCTCGGGGCAATGCCCGCCGCCGCCAGGTTCGCACGCAGCCGGTCGATGATCGAAGGTGGAACGCCGGTACTCACAGGATTCTCGTGGGCCAGAGATTGCCCGAATGCACCAGGGTCTTCATTCGCACGTTTCGTCAGCGTCGGGTCGCGGAAAGTAGCAGTCGGGTTGCCGACAGACTGGCTTCACAGCGATGTCCGCCGCAACAGTTGCGCATTTATCGCCACGACGACAGTGCTCGCGGACATGAGCACGGCGCCCACCGCCGGCGTGAGCAGTATCCCCCATGCCGCGAGCACGCCCGCGGCGAGCGGCAGGGCGACGATATTGTAACCGGCCGCCCACCACAGGTTCTGGATCATCTTGCGATAGGTGGCGCGCGACAGGTCGATGATGCGTGGGATGTCGCGTGGGTCCGACCGGACGAGGACGATGTGGCCCGCCTCGACGGCGACGTCCGTGCCGGCGCCAATGGCGATGCCGAGGTCGGCTGTGGCAAGGGCCGGAGCGTCGTTCACGCCGTCGCCCACCATGGCCACGCGTCTGCCACCGCTCTGGAGCTGCCGGACCCTGGACGCCTTCTCGTCCGGGAGCACCTCCGCCAAAACGGTGTCGATCCCGAGCTCCTCGGCCACGGCACGCGCCACTGCCGCGGAATCCCCTGTCAACATGGCGACCCGGATGCCCCGCGCGTGCAATGCGTCCACTGCGGCGCGACTCTCCTCACGTACCGCGTCGGCGACGGCGAAAACGGCGAGCGCGCGTCCCTTCAGGAGCAGGTATATGGCTGCCTGGCCCCGCGCTGCGGCGCGTTCGGCGGTGGTCCGCAACTCGTCCGGAATCTCTACACCCTCCGCTTGCAGCAGGTTGGGTCCGCCCATGTGATACTCGGATCCCTCCACGGTTGCCGCGACTCCCTTGCCGGGGATCGCCCGGAACGCTTCCGCCGGTGGGATGCCCAGATCGCGCTCCCCGGCGGTCCGGACGATCCCGCGCGCAATGGGGTGCTCCGAGTCCGACTCCACCGCCGCGGCGATCCGAAGCGCAGCTTCCGCGGTCGACCCTCCGGCGACAGCGAGATCCACGACGCGGAACTCGCCGAGGGTGAGCGTCCCCGTTTTGTCGAAGATGACCGTGTCGATGTTGCGGGCCTCCTCGAGCCCGCGCCGGTCCCTGACGAGCAGCCCGTTCCGGGCTCCCAGCGTGGTGGAGATCGAGACGACGAGGGGCACCGCCAGCCCCAGCGCATGCGGACACGCGATGACCAGTACGGTCACTGTCCGCGTAATGGAGAAGTCGATCGGCGCACCGGCGATCTGCCAGGCGATGAGGGTCACCACCCCTGCGGCGATGGCGACGCCGGTCAGGAGCTGCGCCGCGCGATCGGCGAGGTGCTGGGCGCGGGACCTGGATCGCTGCGCCTCCGCGACGAGCCGCATGATCCCGGAGAGCTTCGTCTGCTCGCCCGTGCCGGTGACGACGACACGGAGCGAGCCCGCGCCGTTGATCGTTCCCGCGGCCACCTCGTCGCCCTCGGCTTTCGGGACCGGGCGGGATTCGCCGGTGAGCATGGATTGATCGATGTCGCTCCGCCCCTGGCGGATGACGCCATCCGCCGGCACGCTCTCCCCCGGCCGCACGAGGACCAGATCGCCCGGGCGCAGATCCGCGGTGAGCACCACCTCCTCGCCGGCTTCCGTCAGTCGCGTGGCCCGATCCGGTAACAGTCTGGCCAGCTCCCGGAGTGCGCCGCGCGCCTGCGACACCGAGCGCATCTCGATCCAGTGACCCAGGAGCATGATCGCCACGAGCGTCGCCAGCTCCCACCACACCGGTTCCGCGCCAATCAGGCCGAGCTGCACGACCCAGGAGAAGACGAACGCCACCGAGATCGCCAGGGCGATCAGCGTCATCATCCCCGGCATCCTCGCCCGCAGCTCGTCCGCCGCGCCACGAACGAAGACCCACCCGCCGTAGAAGAAGACGACAGTCCCGAGGACGGCCGGGATCCAGCGGGAGCCGGGGAATTCCGGGGCCCGGTAGCCGAGGATCTGCTGAACGTGTGCGGACCAGACAACGACGGGGATCGTCAGGAGGAACGTGCCCCAGAACTTGCGCCTGAACGTCTCCGGGTCGTGGGCGCCGTGGTCCCCGTGCTCCCCGTGAGCGTCGTGGTCACCCCCACCGTCGGAAGCGTGGGTGTGGGCGTGAGTGGTGTGGTATTCGTAGCCGGGTGCGGCGGGAGGACGGTGGTGCGCACCCTGGTACCCCGGGCGCACGTGTTGTGGCGGAACGGCGCTACCCGGGACCGAATGCGCGGTTTGGCCGGGTTTCGACGACGGCTGGCCGGCTCCGCCGTGAGCACCGGTGTCGTGCGCACGCGGGTCGCGCCCCGGTCTGTGCATGGTGCCTCCTGCGGCGGCTACGATACCCGGGTCTGGCGGGCGCGGCTGCGCGCCAACCCGGGCGTCGGTATATCAGTCGCGAATTGCGGGGCCGACCCGGGGACGAGCCCGGCACCGGAATGGTGCCGGGCACCATGTCCCTCACCCGATCATCGCGCCCCACTGCTCGGGCGTGATCCGCACGCCGGCGTAGAAATCGCCGAACTCGCCGTAACGTGAGCTGGCTTCGTCGTAGCGCATCTCGGTGACCACGCGCTTGATGTCCAGCGGATCCCGCGCGAAGAGCGTCACGCCCCACTCCCAGGCGGCAAAGCCGACGGATCCGGTGATGACCTGGAAGATCCGCCTGGCGAAGCGCCGACCCGTCATGCCGTGCTCGCGCATGAGCCGGTTCCGCTCCTCGATCGGGAGCGTGTACCAGTTGTCAGGGTGCACCCGCCGCTTCGTCATTGGATAGAAGCTGACATACGGCATGTCTTCAGGGATGCTCGGATAGAGGCGGGTGCGCACGTGCGGGCTCTCCCGCTCTGCGGCGAGGGCATCGTCCAGGAGCTTGCGGAAAGCGTCGCTCCCGGGTTCGGCCTGCTTCGCCGCCTCTGACGTCGGGTGGTACATCCCGGCTTCGGTGACCGAGAAGTAGTCGTAATCGACGTGGTAGAACGGCCCGATCTCCGAGTGGCGCAGCCGCAACTGCACCTCGCCCAGCTCGTCCGGCGTCTCCCGGAAATGAACCAGCATGAAGTCGGCTCCGCCGCCGCCCACGAGCTGGAACGCGGCGCTCCACCCCGCCGCAGGCGAGGCCAGCTCTGTCAGCAGCGCTGTAGCCGCCTCGGCAAGGCGGGCTCTGGACGGGCCCGATTCGCCTCTGAGCAATGCCCAGTCCCACGAGACGATCTGATGCAGCGCATACCAGCCTTCGAGCGTGGCCGGGGGTAGTGCAGACATTTCCAAGACCTCTGTCCTTCCGTGGTTTGCCCGGGTGGCCCAACGGCTCCAGGACGGATTCCCCAGGGCCGTGGGCCACTGCGAATCTACAGCGGCCGCGTGGCTCGGGCCAACACGGGCGCGATGCCCTTGCGCAAACCGGTTTCCAACCGTGATATATGACGAAGTGCAGTATTTTTTGCATTGTCCCGGAGGCCGGTATGTTGTTCACCAGTGACAGTATCTGGACGATGGCGCACGGTATTGCGCTCGGTGGGGGCGGGATGCTGGGACTGGCTGCGGTACTCTTCTACCTGTGGAGCTGGTCGGTGGGGTCGGGTGTGCGACCCACGGAGCGGCAGGCGACGATGTTCGCCGGATTGAACGTCGCGATCGCGGCGCTGCTCTGGGCGACGGTGATTGTCGGCACGTTCGTGGTGTTCCCGATATACCGGCTCCCGCCGCCGGAGGGCGTCGTAGATCTGGCGCAGCATCCCCGCGCCTTCCTCGTCGGCGACCCGGAGCTGGCGTGGCTCCACACCTTCGCCATGGAGTCGAAGGAGCACGTCCCCTGGATCACGGCAATGCTGGCGAGCGCGATTGCGTTCGTGACGCTGCGTAATCCGCCGCAGGTCTTCGCGGATCGCGGACGGTTCCGCATGATCGCGGCGCTGACGGTGATCTGTTTCGTGCTGGTGTCGGAAATGGCACTTCTTGGCGTCTTCGTAAACAAGGTCGCTCCGGTCCAATAGCCTCAGGGGAGAGTGGAAAATGGGCACGAAGGTCGAAGATCTGGCGTCACGGGCGGGTACGCGCGAGGACGTGAACGGGCCAGCCATGGCCGCGTTTGTCGCGGCGGGGCTGGGCACGTTCTACGTGGGAGTCATCGTGCTCCTCAACGAGATCGGTGTTTATGCTGCGCCGGCCATCCACCCGGGCGCGGGCGGGGTGTCCGGCAGGATGATCTTCGCGACGATCGCGTGGCTCGGCACCTGGTTCGTCCTGCACCAGCTCTGGCGCCGCCGCGACATCGGTCCGGCGCGCGTGTACCGCGCGAGCATCGCCCTGATCGCAGCCGGTGTAATCATGACGTTCCCGCCCTTCTGGGCGCTCGTTTCCTGACCACGGCTGGCGAGTACCCGGTCGGCACCGTGTGTCGGCCGGGTACGATGCGCTGCCGATACGCTTCGCGGGAAACCGTTCAGACCAGTCGGGCCAGCCACCGGTCCGGCGCCGCGCAGCTTTCGTTCAGTGCGGCTTCCATTTCGGAATTCAACACGCCGTTGGGCTCCTCGGTGGAGTAGATTTGCGACGTCACCACAAGCCGCGTGGTCCCGTCACCCAGGTCCTGGTACTCTTCGGTCTCGATGCTGACGTACGCCGGGAGCCCGTCCCACGTGCGTACGACCCGGTCCTGAGGGGTGGTCTCCCTCGAAGCCGTGATCCTCACCGCCCGCGTGCTCGACGAAGCGCCGGTGGCCGCCGCGG
>DATMSC010000554.1:0-4118 GCA_035565595.1 Longimicrobiales bacterium
CCGATCCAGGCGCAGGTCACGCTCGACACCTCCGGCCGCATGCTGCTGGGCACCGACATCGCCGCCGCGGCCGCGATCCTGGAAGCGCTGCGCGTGGACGTGATCGGACTCAACTGTTCGACCGGCCCGGAGCACATGCGCCAGCCGGTGCGCTACCTGTGCGAGAACGTGCGGCTCCCCATCAGCGTGATCCCGAACGCGGGGATCCCGTACAACGAGGGCGGCACCGCAATCTATCCGCTGACGCCCGAGGAGCTGGCGGAAGCGCACGAGGAGTTCGTCACGCGGTTCGGTGTTTCCATCGTGGGCGGGTGCTGCGGCACCACGCCCGCGCACCTTGCCGCGGTGGTCGAGCGGGTCGCCGGGCGCAAGCCGCTCGAGCGCAGCGTGCCGCGCGTCGCCCGCGTCGCCAGCGCGATGACCGCTTCGCCGCTCGTCCAGGAGCCCCGGCCGACGCTCATCGGCGAGCGCGTCAACGCGCAGGGTTCCCGCGCCGTCAAGCGCCTCCTCCTCGCCGATGACTACGATGGCGTGCTCGATATCGCCCGCGGCCAGGTCGAGGGCGGCGCGCACCTCCTCGACGTCTGCGTCGCACTGACCGAGCGCTCCGACGAGGCCGACCAGATGCGGAAGCTCGTCAAGCTGCTGGCCCAGGGGGTCGAGGCGCCGCTGGTGATCGACACCACGGAGAACGACGTGGTGAGGGCCGCGCTCGAGCAGTACCCAGGTCTCGCGGTGATCAACTCCATCAACCTGGAGGCGGGGCGCGAGCGCGCCGACTTCGTCCTCCCGCTGGCCGTCCAGCACGGCGCGGCAGTCATCGCGCTGACCATCGACGAGGCGGGGATGGCGAAGACCGCCGAGCGGAAGGTCGAGATCGCCCGGCGCATCACGGACATTGCCGTCAACGAACACGGCCTGGACCCCGACCGCCTGATCTTCGATGCCCTGACCTTCACGCTGGCGACGGGGGAGGCCGAATACCGCCGGTCGGCCGTCGAGACGATCGAGGGGATCCGGAGGATCAAGGCGGAGATCCCGGGCGTGCTGACGACGCTCGGCGTGTCCAACGTCTCATTCGGCCTCGACCGCCACGCCCGCAGTGTCCTCAACTCGGTCTTCCTCCACCACTGCGTGGAGGCGGGGCTCGACATGGCGATCGTCAACCCGGCGCACGTCAAGCCGTACGCCGAGATCGACGCGGAGCAGCGTGCGCTCGCCGACGACCTGATCTTCGATCGCCGCGACGATGCTCTCGCTCGCTTCATCGCCTTTTTCGAGCAGCACCAGGCGGAGGAGCAGGAGGCAGTCGATCCCACCGCGGACATGACCCCGGAGCAGGCGATTCACTGGAAGATCGTGCACCGGAAGAAGGAGGGGATCGAGGAGCTCGTCGATCTTGCAGTACGGCGTAGGGCTGAGGCCAAGGCTAGTGAGGTCGTCGCGGGCGGGGATCCTGCCGGGCGTGGAGCTGCGTTCATCGGCGGCGGCGAGCTCGACGAAGTCGTGGGCGATGCTTCCCTCGTGGCGTCAGCCGACGGCACAGAAGCCGTCGTTGGCGAAGAAGCGTCCGCCAGCACCGCGAACGACGAAGACCCCGGCACTAGCCCTGGCCCTTTGCCGTTTAACGAGGCGGCAGTGGAGGTCCTGAACGGCGTCCTCCTGCCGGCAATGAAGGAAGTCGGTGACAAGTTCGGCGCCGGTGAGCTGATCCTGCCCTTCGTGCTACAGTCGGCGGAAGTCATGAAGCGGGCCGTGGCGCGGGTGGAGACATACCTGGAGAAGGTGGACGGGCAGAGCAAGGGGAAGGTCGTGCTGGCGACGGTGTTCGGCGATGTGCACGACATCGGGAAGAACCTGGTGCATACGATCCTGAGCAACAACGGCTACACGGTGCACGACCTGGGGAAGCAGGTCCCGGTCAACACGATCATCGAGAAGGCCGTCGAGGTGGGCGCCGACGCGATCGGCCTCTCCGCGCTACTCGTCTCCACCTCGCGGCAGATGCCGCTGTGCGTGCAGGAGCTGTATTCGCGAGGGCTGAACATCCCCGTGATGGTCGGCGGCGCGGCGATCAATCCGTCGTTCGTGCGGACGTCCGCGCTGGTGGACGAGGCGAAGACGACGCCGTACCCGGGCGGGCTCTTCTACTGCAAGGACGCGTTCGAGGGGCTCGCGACGGTGGACGCGCTCGTCGATCCGGAGCGACGTGACGACTTCGTCGCCACGCGCAACCGCGAGATCGTGGAGGGCGTCGCCCGCAGGGCGGAGCTCCAGGCGATGGCGCGCGCGGCCCGGCCATCGGCAGGAAGGGCCGGGCCGAGCCGGGATGTCGAAATTCCGGCACCGCCGTTCTGGGGGGTACGCGTGCTCGACCGCCTGCCGCTCCTCGAGCTGTACGAGCACATCGACCTCAACACGCTCTACCGGCTGCACTGGGGTGCGAAGAACGCCAAGGGCGAGGAGTGGGAGCGACTGGTCCGGGAGGAGTTCGAGCCTCGCCTCGAGCGGTACAAGCGCGAGGCGCAGGCGGGCGGCTGGGTCACGCCCCGCGCCGTCTACGGCTATTTCCCTGCCGCGTCGGATGGCAACGACCTCGTCGTCTACGAACCGGGCGAAGGCGGCGCCGAGATCGCGCGCTTCGACTTCCCGCGCCAGGTGGACCGCGACGAGCTCTGCCTCGCCGATTACTTCCTCCCCGTCGACGCGGATCGCCGCGACGTCGTCGCGTTCCAGGTCGTCACGGTGGGAGACCGCATCCTGGAACGCACTGCCGGGATGATGGACGGGGGCGACTACGGCGAGGGCTATTTCCTGCACGGCTTCGGCGTCCGACTGGCGGAAGCTTCCGCCGAGTTCGTACACCGCCGCATCCGCGCGGAGCTCGGCATTCCACAGGGGCGCGGGCTGCGCTACTCCTGGGGCTATGGCGCCTGTCCGGAGCACCGGCAACACGAGATCGTGTTCCGCCTCCTCCCGCCCACGCGCGAACGCCTGGGGCTGGACCTCACCGAGGCGGGCGTGATCGTGCCGGAACTGTCCACGGCTGCGCTGGTCGTGCATCATCCGGAGGCGAAATACTTTACGGCATAAGGCCAGGGCGAGGGCTAGGGCTGGGGCTAGTTCCGAGCCCGCGCCCGAGCCCGAGCCCGCTCCCGGAAAGAGCTGCCATGACTGGATTTCATCACGAGAAGATGGACGTTTATCGGGCGTCCATAGAGTTTCTCACGTTGGCAGCCCGACTTGCCGAAGGCATACCGCGGGGCAACGGATACGTTACTGACCAACTGCAGCGCGCGGCGATGTCGATAGCATTGAACATCGCTGAGGGTGCCGGTGAGTTCAGTCGCCAGGACAAGACCCGCTTCTACCGGATTGCTCGTCGATCCGCGACGGAGTGTGCGGCAATCCTCGACGCCATGGTGGCGCTGGAAATCGCCCGCCGTGACGACGTTCAGATGGGAAAGCAGCTACTGGATCGAATCTGCGCCATGCTTACACGACTTGCGCAGCCAGATGAACGGACGGGCTCGGGCTCGGCGATGAGCGAGCGCAATGACCTTTAGCGACCTGTTGTCCGATCCGCGCCCGCACGTCTTCGACGGCGCGATGGGGACCATGCTCTACTCCATGGGCGTGTCCATTCATCGCTGCTTCGAGGAACTGAGCGTGAAGGAGCCGTCGCTGGTGCTGGACGTGCATGCGGCGTACGTCAAGGCGGGTGCGGAGGTGCTGGAGACGAACAGCTACGGCGCGAACCGGGCGAAGCTGTCGCAGTACGGGCTGGAGGATCAGGTCACGGAGATCAACGCCCGGGCGGCGGAGCTGGCCAGGCGCGCGGCGAGGGACAGGGCGCTCGTTGCCGGTGCGATCGGTCCGCTCGGGATCCGCATCGAACCGTACGGCCCGACCTCGGCAGCAGAGGCGAGGGAGCTGTTCCGGGAACAGGCTCTGGGGCTCCTCGAGGGCGGCGTGGACGTGTTCATCCTCGAGACGTTCAGCGACCTCGCGGAGATCCACGAGGCGCTCCAGGCGGTGCGGGAGATCTCGGACCTCCCGGTCATCTGCCAGATGACGATCCAGGAGAGCGGTGCCACGCTCTACGGCACCACGCCCGA
>DATMSC010000555.1:0-2173 GCA_035565595.1 Longimicrobiales bacterium
ATTTCGGCGGCTTCGTCTTCGAACGCGAGTCCGGCCACGGCGGAAGGCAGGACCCGCTCCGGCGTGGACGACGTCGTGATCCCGATGATCCCCACGCGGACGGAGTCGCACGCCGGTGCGCCCTCCGGACATCCGGGGAGCGTCACCAGGTGCGTCGCGCGGCTCCAGGATGGGAGCGTGTCCGTCCCGGCCACCCGGATATTGGCGCCGAGCCACGCGAATTCCGCGTCGCGGACCCTCGCCGCGAGCGTATCCGGTCCCCAGTCCAGCTCGTGATTCCCGAAGGCCGCGGCCGCGTACCCGATGTAGTTGTAGAACTCGATGGTCGAGCGGCCGTATCCGATATTCGAGAGGAGTGTCCCCTGCATGACGTCGCCGGCGTCCAGGAGGATCACCGGCGCATCAGATTCCTCGCGCACACGCGATATGTGCGCCGCCAGCGCCAGCGCGCCGCCGACTTCCCGACCCCCCGCCCACGTCGGCGTCGTGGGCTGGAGATTGCCATGGAAGTCGTTCGTGCTGAGCACGCGCAACCGTTTACCAGATTCTTCCGGCCCGGGCGGTCCGGGCGCGAGCGGGTCGCCATCCCCCGACAGCAGATCGCACCCGCCCGCGCCGGCGAGGAGACTCGCGAGGAAGACCGCGAAACGGAACGGGTTCGATCGCCTCATTCTCCTTCGGGGCCTGCGTCAGAGTGAACGTCTACGGTCGTGGCGGGCGGGCAACTTACCTGATTCGCGCGCGGTGTCCAGCGCACCTGCGGTCGGATGCGCAAGCGCGGGCCGTCGCCCCATCCGCGGCACCGGCGGCAATGGGCATGGGTAGCTGGCCTACGCCCCCCGCCCGGCATTGGCGTCCCCGACGCCGCAGATGACAGAGCGGGTCTGGATCGTTCAATGGCGGTGAAAACGGAGCGGCGCGGAGCCCGGTGTGGCAGACTCGGGCGATTGCGCCCGCCGCTCCGGTCTACGCGCCGCACCATCGCCCGCGCTCTGCGCGGGACGGCATCGAGGGTGTTACTGCTCGAGGTGCTCCCTGAAGAAGGCGATGGTACGCGGCCAGGCTTCGCGCGTCGCGGCGAGGTTTGCGCCATCGGCGCCGTCCTGCTGGCGCAGGAAGCCGTGTCCGGCGCCGACATAGATCTCGTACTCGAACGACTTGCCGAGCGCCTGCATGGCTTCGGCCGCCGGTGCAATCGTCGTGTTCACCCTGGCGTCGTTTCCGCCATACAACCCGAGCACCGGCGCCTGGATCGCGCCGAGCTCCTCGGTTGCCGGTGAGGTGCCGTAGTAAACAACGGCGGCATCCAGCCCCGGGGATTCGATGGCGTGCGTGAACGAGACGGTACCGCCCCAGCAGTAACCCACGATCCCGTACCGGTCCGTGGCCGCGGGCAGGCTCATCCCGTATTCGGCGACGGCGAGGAGCTGACGATGGATGTCCGCCCGCTGGAGCTGGCCGATCGCGGCGCGTGCCGCGTCGGCGTCGGGAGCGCCATCGGCGCCCACGGGGATGTTCTGCATCGTGAGCAGATCGGGTGCGATGGCGATGAAACCTTCCGCGGCGAGCTGGTCTGCCACGGCCCGCACCCAATGGGAGAGACCGAAGATCTCATGAACCACGAGAACGACCGGCGCGGGATCCGGGCGCTCCGGATAGACGACCCATACGCGCACGCTGTCCCCCGCGTCGGTGCGGACGACTGCCCACTCGCCGTGCCGCGGCGACGCCGCGAGCCTCGCCTGGGCGTCCTCTCCGCCCGCTGGCAGCGCCTCCTGTATGATCGCGTCGTCGATCCCCGCCTGTTCTCCCGCAGGTGCGCTGCCTGCCGAACCAGCGTCGGGCGCCGCGCCGCACGCGGCGAGAGCGGCGACGGCAAGCAACAGCACGAGCCATTGCGAGGCTTGCCGGAATGTCGTCATGGCGGTCCTCCCGAAATGTGGCGCGCAACCGGGCAGGCGTCCGGCCTGCCGGCGGGCGACGTTGCTCGGATCGGGTTTCGGATGAACCGCAAATATGCGCGTAACCCCCTGCGAACGGCAAGAAGCGGGATCGACGTAGCCCGCCGACCCCGCTTTTCCCCGGGAAAATTCCTCTTTTCGCGCCGCCTATGCCGCGGCGTCCGGCTCCGGTCTCGCCGGTTTGGTGATCGCCATCTGAACCGCCGGCGTAC
>DATMSC010000556.1:0-3532 GCA_035565595.1 Longimicrobiales bacterium
GCGCGATCTCCTGCGTGACCGGCTGGCCCTGTCCGGCGGCGCGGTTGACTGCGTCATGCGCCCCACCACGAGGTCCGTTGAGCTGGAACGGCTCCGGTCCGAAGCCACGCACGATGAAGTTGCCGTTGCCGTAGGCCGCGCAGTAGAGGTACCGCTGCTGATCGGTGCCCATGTCGGTGCCGCCGATGAACACGCCGTACGGATGCGGGTGATTGTTGAGGTTCATGAACTCCGGCTCGGTGAAGGTCGCCCGCACGGTGTAGCTGCCGCTGGCGGTGTTGGCCGGGTTCCAGTAGGCGACAGCCGGGCCGGTGGTCACGAACAGCGTGTCACCGGACTGGCGGAGCCGCGCATCGGTCAGCGTGAGGCCCGTAGCGGCTTCGCTGGCGTCGATCCGGCCGGCCCAACCTTCGGCGAATACGCCGCCATCGGTCACGGCGCGCGACTCGTCCTGGGCGTATGCCGATGAAGCGCCCACGAGAAGAAGCGTCACCGCGGCTAGTACTGAACCTCGAACCTGGGTCATGGCATCGTCCTTTCCTGAAGGTTGGCGTCGTTCAAGATACTGGCGTGAACGAGAACTTGCCACCAATTCGTGCCCACGCGCCTTCATCGCGCGAGGCGCAGTGCGAACCTGTTTACTCAAGCAACGGCGTGGAATGTTCCCTTCGGCGGCATCACCGGCGAGTGGCGGCTGGCATCTCCAGCCATCGCGGGGTACCTTGGAATCCCGTGGCCCGGCGACGACAGCCGGTGTCCCTCCGAAGGTGCATTCGTGACCGCGTCGACAACCCCCAGCCACTCCGTGATCATGACCGCTCGCTCGTTCGTACCACCCAGGCGCACGCTCATGGGCCCCGGGCCTTCCGACGTCCCCACCCGCGTGCTCGAGGCGATGGCGCGCCCGACCATCGGCCATCTCGACCCCGCGTTCGTCGCGCTGATGGATGAAATCAAGGAACTGCTGCGGTACGCGTTTCAGACGGGCGCAGATCTCGCGATACCCGTGTCTGGCCCCGGCACCGCCGGAATGGAGAGCTGCGTCGTCAACCTGGTGCGCCCCGGGGACGTGGTGGTCGTCTGCCAGAACGGCGTGTTCGGCGGTCGTTTGAAGGACATGGCGGCGCGGGCCGGCGCGGAAGTCGTCCTGGTGCAGGACGAGTGGGGCCGTGCCATCGATCCGGACGGGCTCCGCCGGGCATTGGCAGCGAACCCGCGCGCAAATCTCGTCGCATTCGTGCAGGCCGAGACGTCCACCGGCGCGTTTTCCGATGTCGAGACGCTGGCGCGCATTGCGAGGGAGCACGACTGTCTCACGCTCGTCGATACGGTGACGTCGCTCGGCGGGTCGCCGTTCCGGATGGACGAGTGGCAGGTCGACGCCGTCTATTCCGGCACCCAGAAGTGTCTCTCGTGCGCGCCGGGGCTGAGTCCGATCGCGCTGAATCAGCGCGCTGCCGACCGTGTGCGGACGCGCGAGACGCCGGTGCAGAGCTGGTTCATGGACCTGAACCTCGTGCTCGGCTACTGGGGCGGCGGCAAGCGCGCCTATCACCATACGGCGCCCATCAATGCGCTGTATGGGCTCCACGAGGCGCTGCTGATCCTGCGGGAGGAGGGGCTGGAAGCGGCGTGGGCGAGACACCGCCGCAATCACGAGGCGCTGCGCGCCGGCCTCGAGGTACTGGGGCTCCGCTTCATCGTGCCGGAGAGCGAAAGGCTACCGCAGCTCAACACGGTGGCGATCCCGGAGGGAGTCGACGACGCGCGCGTGCGTTCGTACCTGCTGGAAGCGCACGGCCTCGAGATCGGCGCCGGGCTCGGTGCACTGGCCGGAAAGATCTGGCGCATCGGCCTCATGGGGTACAGCAGCCGCCCGGAGAACATCCGCCTGTGCATCACCGCGCTGGCCGACGCGCTCGAGAAGGAAGGCCACCGGTCTTCTGTGGCGGAAGCGCTCGACGCGGCGGAGTCCGTGCTCGCCGCAGAACCGGCTGGCACCACGGGCGGGTGAGGCGCCCCGGGAACAGGCCGCCGGCGGCCGGCGTTCAATACTTGTGAGTTTATCCCATCGATGGACTCCACGGGAGGTCGCAATGCCGTTGTACGAATACACGTGCCGGGAGTGCGGAGCAGATTTCGAGCTGCGGCTGAAGTACGAGGAGCGGTTGAACCCGCACGCCTGTCCGGCGTGCCAGAGCCGCCATACGCTGCTCCGGCTCTCCGCGCCCGCTGCCGTGGGAGTTGCTGCGGGCGCGGCTGACGTGCCGATCTGCGGGAGTACGGGGCAGCCATGCGGTTGCGGTCGCGCCGCGATGAACTGACGCGCGACCAACCGCGGCCAGGAACCACGACGCCGGTCGGAGCTCGTCGCTCCACCGGCGTCGGTCGCGGGTGGCGGGCCGTCTGCCGCGACCATCTATGCGGTGGCGATCACACTCCAGCCCTGCCGGCAATACGTGCCACGGTTGGGAACGTCTCCAGTACGGGATAGCCGTACACCTTCTCGAGCCGCGCCAGGTCACCGGCGATCTCGCGGTATATCAGCCTCCGTTCTTCGTCCGTCAGGAAGCCGTCGCCGTCGCAGCTCTCCTCGTCTTCCGGAGCCAGCGGCGGCACGCCGTCGATGTGATGCGGTGACAAACCAAGGAATCTCACGAGCGTCGCCACCACGCCGGTCGGGTTCTTCCACAGCCCGGAGTACGGCAGGAGTATGACATCCTCGCTCGAGAAGTGGGCCATGATCCGGTCGATCTGGAGCGCGTAACACGAGGCGCCGATCGGTCCCTCGGCGAGCAGCCGGTGCCTGTCCACCGGCCGGCGCCAGCGCATGACCGACCGCCTGATGTGTGATTCCAGGCGGTCGATCGGATCCCTCAGGATGTAGATCAGTTTGTAGTCGATGGGCATCGTCCGCATCCGACCGAAGCTGGCGTCGAACGTGGGGAAATCGGCATAGCTCGACGACGCTTCGAGGGCGTAGCGGTGCCGGGCCGGATCGAAATCCCACTGCGCCAGATACCACGGCCATCCGTTCTGGAACCGATCGGCGTCGCGCGTGAGGCGAGGGCGACTGAAGAAGTCGGGATCGGGTGACTGTGTGTTTGCCGCGATCTGCGGGTGCTGCCGCAGGTACTGGTAGAGCGTGGCGGCGCCCGCGTGCCTAGCGCCGACGATGATGGCCATGTTCCGGAACGGCAACCAGCGCTGACACGGTAGCCGCGACCTGCTCTTCTCTTCGAGGGCGCGCAGGCGTTCCCGGAAAGCGTGGCGCGCCGCCACCCGCTGCCGCACTTCGACGACTCGTTCGAGCTCGTCGATCTCAATGGTGGCGCCGGCCTGGATACTCACGGTTGATCCGATCCTCGCGCTGGGGTCAGTGTCTAGAGTGCAGGTGTAACGGGTACGGCATGGACGCCCTCGCCGAATAGCGAGACCCCGGCATCATCCGAAGCCGCGCCGATCGGCTGGAGCGCATAGATGCGGCAGCATCCCTGCTGGTGGATCGACGCCCGGCAATTCCGTTCCACGT
>DATMSC010000557.1:0-3729 GCA_035565595.1 Longimicrobiales bacterium
CGCGTCGCGATACGACACACGGCTCGACCGAGCGCGCGCGTGTGGCGGAGGCGGAAATCGGCGTTGAGGACGCAGCGCTGGCGCTGGAGGCGCTGCGTCGCGTCGCCGACGTGCCGTCGTTCCCGTTCACGAAGGAGGCGAAATCCGCGTTCAGGAAACTGGCCTTCGACCTGGACCCCAGCGCCTTCCGGGACGCACCCGTCCTGTTCGTGGAACGCCCCGGCGAGGCCGAGATCTCCGACCACCTGCGCCGCGTCTCCGACGCGCTCCTCGCCAGGAAACGCCTGCGCTTCCGTTATCAGGGGATCTACCGCGGTGAAGCAACCGAGCGCACGGTATACCCGTACGGCCTCCTCTTCCAGCACGGCCACTGGTACCTCTTCGCACACGACACGGATCGCAATGCGGTCCGGGTCTTCCGCGTCGACCGGATGGCGGATGTCACACCGAACCGCAACTCACCGGGCACCGCGGACTACGAGATCCCCGCCGATTTCCGACTCGACGACTACGTGAACCGGCAGCCGTGGGAGCTGGGAGATGAGCCGCCGATCGTTGCCAGCGTCCAGTTCGCCTTTCCCCGCTCGCTCTGGGCCGAGCGGAACGGTTACGGTACGCTCGAAGAGGAGCTTCCGGGCGGTGCGGCCATCCGCCGCTTCGAAGTGCATCAGGTGAACCCGTTTCTGCGCTGGCTCCTGAGCATGGAGAACGACGTGATCCTGAGACACCCGCCGGAGCTTTCTGCCGAGCTGCGATCGCTGGCGCGGCAGACGGCGGCGCTCTACGGGAAGGGGGACTTCGATGCCTGAAAGGGTAACGGCGGAGACGCAGCTCCAGCGCATCTTCTACATACTCGCCGTCGCCGCGCGGCCGAACGGCGCGACCCTCACCGAGCTGGCCCGCGCCCTGGACACCAGCGAGGCGGCAGTGCTCCGCGACATCCAGGAGGTGATGACACGGTCGTATTACCACCCGGCCGGGTATGTGGACTCCATCAGTCTGTGGGTGGAAGGCGATCGGGTGCACGTCTGGAGTGCGGACGAAGTGCGGCCGGTCCGGCTGTCGCCGACCGAAACGCTCGCGCTCGGCCTCGGTCTTCGACTGATGGCGTCCGAGGCGGAGGAAGAACGTCGCGCCGCAATCCTCGAGCTCGCGAAACGGCTCGAGACGGCGCTGGCCGCGCCGGGCGCCCCCGCTGAAGGAACCGTGTCCGCCCTGCGCGGGGAGGCGCCGCCGCCAGCGTCATGGCGCCGCTCCGCTTACGCCACGGATTGGTATGGCGACGACGCCGAAGACGATGTCCGCCGGTCCGAAACCGGACACGCGCGGGAGTTCGCCGGCTACGCCATCGCCGCCGGCGAGGACGAGCTGCGGGCGCTCCTCGCGGACGCCGCCCGCGACAGGCGGCGTTGTCGCATCCAGTACGCGAAGCCGGGAGATGAAGCGCCGACCGAACGCTCCATCGCGCCCTACCTGCTCGTGTACGCCGAAGGACAGTGGTACGTCCTCGCGCACGATGGTCTGCGCGACGCGGTACGGGTGTTCAGGCTCGACAGGATCCTGAGCGCGGATCGCACGGCCGAGCCATTCGAGGTGCCCACCGATTTCGACGCCTCCGCGTTCATCAGGGATGGTCGGGTCTACCACGCCGATGACGACGTGCAGGTTCACGTCCGCTATTCACCCCGCATCGCGTCGTGGCTGCTCGAGCGGCGGATCGTTGTCGCCGGGACACGGCCCGACGGCAGCGTCGTCGTCCGGCACGATGTCGCGGACCCCGGCTGGCTCATCCGCCACGTCCTCCAGTATGGCCCCGACGCCGAAGTGCTCGATCCTCCCGAGCTCCGGCAGGCCGTAGCCGACGTCCTCTCCCGGCTCACCTGACCACCACTCCGTCTCCGGCCCGCGCTCTCCCCACTTTTCATATAAACCTATTGACTTACTTGGGCCAGCGGCGCAGATTGGCTGCGCGGGCGGGAGTCGGTAGGGGTGCCGCCCGCCTGGACACATTGACCTGTTCAGGAGGAGAGAGATGTCCGGGAGAAAGAGCGGTGGCAGGGAGTATCCGGCGGGCCGGGGTCGCGCCCCGGCGGTGTTTACGGCGCTTGCGGCGGTATGCGTACTCGCCACGTCGGCGGCCGCGCAGGAAAGCAGCCTGAACGACGCGCAGATTGCGCACATCGCGGTAACGGCCAATGCAATCGACGTCGAGATCGCGGAACTGGTGGCGTCACGCACGTCGACTGAGTCCGTCCGCCAGTTCGCGTCGACGATGATCCAGGATCACACGGGCGTAAACGAGCGGGCGGCAGCGCTCGCGGCGAGGCTCGGCGTCACGCCGCAGGAGAACGCGGTCAGCCAGCAGCTCAGGGCGGAAGCCGATTCGGTTGCCGCGGCGCTGCGACCGCTGCGTGGCGAAGCTTTCGATCGCGCCTACGTGGCACGCGAGGTAGCGTATCACGCTGCGGTACTGTCGGCGCTGGACGGAGCGCTGATCCCGAACACGTCGAACGCGGAGTTGAGGCAACTGCTGGTAGCCGTCAGGCCGGCGATCGTCGCGCATCTGGAGCACGCGCGAGAGCTGCAATCGAGTCTGTCGGCCGCTGAATGAACCCGGCTGCGAGGTGGCGGTGGCCGGCAGGTGTGCTCGTGGTCGCCGCCGTGGCTGTAGCTCTGGCGTTCCTGTTCCACGGTAACCCGGGACGCACTCAGCCCCGTCGTCACGAAGTGGAGATCAGCGGCTTCGTCTTCGTTCCGGAGCGTCTCGAAGTCCAGCCGGGCGACACTGTGGTGTGGCTGAACCGGGATATCGTGGCGCACACGGCGACTGCCAGCTCCTGGACGACGGGCGAAATCGCGGCCGATTCGGCGAGCCGGGTGGTCGTCGCCGAGCCCGGCGAATACCGGTACACGTGCGTCCTCCACCCCACCATGACGGGTCTGCTCGTCGTAGTGCCGTAGGCGTGCTCGGGCGGGGCGGGTCTTCGGAATCGTCGCCGAGGCCCGCCCCACCGCCACGCCGGCAATCTTGCCCGCCCCGAATGCGATTCCTACCTTGACGCCCCCAATCGTTGAACTCGTTGATGCCAGGCCCGCGTAACTTCAGCAAATGCCGTGTGGCACCGTGGCGTACTGTGGGAATGACCCGGGGCGCAATGTGTGGCGGTTCCGGTCTTCACGGTGAGCGCGGGTCGATTCCGGGGAGGTCATGCAAGGCCGAGGGAATGGTGGAGATTCCGATGTCGCGGCGGGCGGTGACCGTCGCACCGGAACGGCAGCGGCGGAACGACCACCGCTCGTCGTCCTCTCCGGCGTCAACAAGTACTTCGGGAAGCTGCACGTCCTGAAGGACATCGAACTCGAGGTCCGGCGCGGCGAGGTCGTGGTAGTGATCGGGCCGTCGGGCTCCGGCAAGTCCACGCTGTGCCGCTGCATCAACCGGCTCGAGCCGATCGACTCCGGAACGATCGTAATCGATGGGGTACCGCTGCCTGAGGAGGGTCGCGCGCTTGCGCGGCTCCGCGCTGACGTGGGGATGGTCTTCCAGTCGTTCAACCTCTTCGCGCACAAGACGGTGCTGGAGAACGTCATGCTCGGCCCCGTAACGGTGCGCAGGGAGCCGCGGCCGGAAGTGGAGCAGCGCGCCAGGCAGCTCCTCGAGCGAGTCGGCGTCGCGGACCAGGCGGAGAAGTATCCGGCTCAACTTTCGGGTGGCCAGCAGCAACGGGT
>DATMSC010000558.1:0-15934 GCA_035565595.1 Longimicrobiales bacterium
CGCAAACGCGGGTGACCGTACCCAGTGGAGCGGCGGCTCAGAGGAGCGGATCCGCCTGGCCGGGCGCACGCCGCTATCGAGCGACGCCACTCGCCCGGGGGATCCCCGCACCGTAATGGCCAGCGGTTCCGAGCGTGCCACTTCGAACGTTCGTGTCTCAGGGTCGAAGTAGTGGTATTCCACCGGTGGAACCTGGAGCGGGCCCGCGATTTCCGGCACGACGATCCAGGTGAATCGTTTGGTCCCCCGTACAGCGCCATCGATGAAGTCGACGCTCGTCTCCTCGGTGGGAGGATATACCTCAGTCCCCCGCAATGCGGGCAGTTCGGGAGGAGGCAATCCGCGGAGGTTGCCGGTGCCGGCGACCGTGATCGTCAGTGCTACGGGATCGCCGGCCACCACGTCGGTGGGCTCCACGGCGGCACCGATTTCGAAGCGACCGACCGCGCCAGTGAAACCTTCGGGGCGACCCTCATCGGGGACCGGCAGCACGACGACCCGGAACGTGTCGGTCGTCAGCTCGTGCCTGGCGGAGGCCGCCATGAAAGCGTCCCGCGTCTCATAGACCAGTCGTGCGGGTGGAATCGTGTATTCCCCGGGAGTGATGGGGAAATATGCGCGCGCGAACGATTGGACTTCGAAACGCCGGCCGTCCCGGATGAGGATGCGCGGGGGGTCGCGAGGCACTTCGTGCAGCCAGAATCCCGATGCATCCGGCGGCGTGTATTCGGGCGAACCGCGCAGGCGGCTTCGCGCGTCGTCGGCCACCAGGACGTCCGTACGCAGCGTGACCTGCTCCGAGACGAATACTGTGTCCGCGGAGAGAGCAGCCTGCAAGACGATACCGTCGATTCCGGATGCTGCCGCGGTCGCCACCGGGCCGGAAACGAAGAGCGTCACCGCCGCCGTTTCCCGTTCGGCGTTACCCGCCGTGACCCTGACCGGCGGAATGCGGTACTCCCCCGGCGCCGAGGCGCGGATGGCGAGCTCGCGGCGCAGCGTACGGATGCGGTTGGCGGGAAAGGAGAACTGGATCTCCGTTCGGTCGCTTCGTCCGACGATGTCGAGGCCGGCCGGCAGGCGGGGGTCTACGATGTCCGGCGCGGGCCCGTCGGTCTCGGCCACGATCTGGAGGACGACGATGTCGCCGGCGGGAACGGTGTCGGCCGAGAGGTAGGCGCTGACGCGTAGCGGACCCTGCGACCGCGCGGTCCCGGCTGCGAGCAGCAGCGCGCTCAGTACAATCGGAACCGCGCACGCGCCGTTGCGGATGGCCGCGCCCAGGGCGTTGCCGCGCATGATCTCACCAGTCTCGTTCGACCGGGCTGTCCCGGCTCCCTCGACCCAGCTGCCCCCTGACGACTTCGCGTTCGCTCTGTTCCGCGGCGCTCAGGATACGGTCCGCCTCTTCCTGCGTCAGCGGAGCCGACTCCAGGCGCTGCTCGCTGTCATCCTGCTGCTGGGGACCGGCCGTAGGCGGTGCGCCCTGCTCCTGGGGATCGCCGCTGCCGTCGTCGGACTGGTCGTTTTCGCCCTGGTCGCCGTCGTCACCGCCGTCATCGGGTTCGGGGACGTTGTCCCGGAAACGAAGGGATAGCTCGAGGTTCCATTTCGCGTCCATGTCGGCGGGATCGAGTCGCAGCGCGTCCTTGAAAGCCTCGATTGCGTTTTCGAGATAGAGCACGCGCTGGACGGGATCCGTCTCCGCGCGTCCCGCCATGAGATAGGCCGTGCCGAGATTGTACACGGCCCGCTGAAGGACCTCGGGCTCGACGGTACCCACGGCCAGTTCGAGGTGCTCCTGAGCTTCCGCGAACTGGCCGGTCCGGAGCAGCGCCGTACCGAGGTTGTAACGGAGCTGCGGGGAATCGTGGCCGCTCTCCAGCGCGGCCCGGTACGCCGCGACGGCATCGATGTAATTGCCTGCCCGGTAGAGGCGGTTCCCCCGTTCGAAGTCGCCGATGCCCAGGGCGACGATCACGCTGGCGGCAAGGAGGATAGGGATTCGCACGGTCATCCCTCGCGAACGGTGGGGTTGCGGCGGCGCGGGCGCATGGCGAGCGCATCGAGCGAGAGGAGCAGGAACGCGGCGGCAGCGAACCACCGGAACCGGTCGTGCGGCTGGGTGCGGGATTCTCCTGCGCCATCCTCGCCACTGCCGCGCACGGCCGCGACCAGCTCGGCTGCGACGCCGGCCTGATCGGTCGTGAGCGCGCGACCGCCCGTCGCCTGGGCGATGCGGCGCATGAGCACCGGATCACTCTTCGAAACCACTATGGATCCGTCGTAGCGCACGTATTCAGTCACCTCGCCATCACGGAACGCGGCAGGAACCGGGCCGCCGGCAGACGTGCCTATGGTGACCGTGTGCACGATGACGCCCGCGCGCGCGGCGCGGCCTGCGGCTTCCATGACCGCACGCTGGTCCTCGTGGGACTCGCCATCGCTGATGAGGATCACGGTTCGCTGGCCGCCACGCTGTTCGTAACCCTGGCGCGCCAGATCGGTGCCCTGGCGGATAGCGGTGGCAAGGGAGGAGCCGCCCTGACTCGCGATTTCGGCGTCGATGGCGTCCAGGAACAGCTCGAGCGCGCTGCGATCGGTGGTGAGCGGCGTAAGGATGTGCGCCCGGCCGGCGAAGGCAACGAGGCCGATGCGGCTGCCGTCGAGCTCCCGGACGAGCTGCCGGGCAAGGAGCCGCTGGCGTTCGAGCCGGTCCGGCACCACGTCCTGGACCAGCATGGAGCGCGAGACGTCCACGACGAGCACGACATCGCGGCCGGCGGACCGCCCTTCGACCTCCTGGACACCCCATTGGGGACCGGCCGCCGCGAGGCCGAGCACGGCCGCCGCGGCGCACAGCACCAGCGCACGCCGGCGAGGGAAGCTCCCGAGCTCGGCGATCCCGAGCCGCCGGACCAGCACCGGGTCGCCGAGGGCACGGGTCACGCGCACGCGGCGCCGGGTGAACGCGACGAGCGCGAGGAATACAAACGCCGCGAGCCCGGGCGCGAGCCACAGCAGGTCCGGTCGCGCGAAAGTCATGGCACGACCCCCCATCGGCTGGCGCGGAGGAGCCACTCGCCGAGCAACAGTACGCCCGCAAGGACGAGGAATGGCATGTACCTGGGCGTGTATTCCATGTACTGTCGCACCTCGACTGTCGTCTTCTCCAGCTCGTCGATGCGGCGGTAGATGCTGTCGAGCGCCGCCTCGGTGGTGGCGCGGAAATAGAGCCCGCCCGTCAGATCCGCGATCTCCTGGAGCAGCTCTTCATCGATGTCGACGGGCACGTTTGCGTACTGCACGCCCCCGAGCGCGCCCCGCCCGATCGGGATCGGAACCGTACCCTCGCTCCCGACGCCGATCGTGTAGATGCGGATCCCGAACGCCTCCGCCGCGCGGGCAGCGGTGAGCGGATCGATCTGGCCGCGGTTGTTCACGCCGTCGGTGAGCAGGATCATGACGCGGGACTCGCCGGGAGCGTCGCGCAACCGATTGGCTGCTGTCGCGATGGCGGTGCCTATCGCCGTGCCGTCCTGGAGAAGGCCGATGTCCAGCATCTCGATGGCGCGGTACACGACCGGGTAGTCGATGGACAGCGGTGCGAGCGTCAGCGCTTCGCCTGCGAATCCGACGAGCCCAATGCGGTCGAACTCCCTACCCCGCACGAACTCGGCTGCCGTCTCACGGGCGACGGCCATGCGGTTCCGCGGCCGGAAATCCTCAGCGAGCATCGAGCTCGAGATGTCGACGGCGAGCACGATGGCGATGCCGTCGGCCTCGACGTCCACCGCGGAGACGCCGGTTCGCGGAGCGGCGAGCGCGACGATGACCGAAGCCAGAGCCGCGAAGCGCAGCCATCCGGGCACCCTGGCCAGGATGTTCGTACCCCGCCGCTGCAGGCGGCGCACAAGCGACGCGCGCGAAAACACGATCGCCCGCGGCGGCCGCCGGCTCAACCAGAACGCGGCGGCAACGAGCGGGACGATGAGAAGCAGGAAGAGCGGCTGCTCGAACTCGAAGCTGCCGAAGCTCATGCTGCCTCCGCGTGCACGGGCTCCGGCTCGGCCACCGGCAGCGTGAAATGCTCGACCCAATCGCGCATCGCCTGCCACTCGGCGACGACCTCGTCAGCCGCGGGTCTGTGCCGGGCGAACTTCACGAGGTCCGCGCGGAAAAGCGCGTCACGGAGGCGGACGAGGTCTGAGTGATCGAGCGTCTGGCTCATGCCCGCGATCAGCTCCGACGTCGTGCGATCCACTCCCCACGCCGGGTCCATGGAGGCCAGGAAGTGGCGAATGGCCTCGGAGGTCATGCTGTAGAACGTCTTGAACTCGCCAGTCTCGATCAGTCCGAGCGACCTGGCCCGGTCGAGCGCCGCGAGCGCGCGTTCCCGTGGGGAGAGCGCCGGCACGCTGGCGGCCTCGCCCTTACGCCTCCACAACCGCCACGCTATGAAGGCGGCCACCACACACGCGAGAGCGAGTAGCGCGGCGAGCAGCCACGGCCAGAGCAGACGCTCGTCGCCGAGCACGTCTCTCGGCGGCCGCGGCTGCACGCCGGCCGTGTCCGGCGGGAGAACGGAACGCACGCTGATCGTGCCGAGCTGGGCAGACAGCTCCCGTCCGCCCTCGGGTCCTTCGACCCGCACCGTCAGGGCCGGCAGGGCGTGTTCGCCTGGTCGCCACGCTGTGACCGGATAGATGCGCGTGACTTCCGTGCCGCCCGGCTCGTCGAGGGTGGTTTCGTATGGGCGACCGGCCAGCTCGAGGTCGGGACCCAGGCCGATCGAATCGGGGAAAATGGCCGCGAAGCCGTCCGGGACCACGACCCGAACCACCGCATTGAACACGTCGCCGACGGCGATTTCATCCGCCGTCAACGCGGACCGTAACTCCTGGGCGGTGACCCGCACGGCGGTGGCCCCGATCATCGCGATCGCCACAGCGGTGGCGCGCAAAGCGGCACGCGTCACCGTCGCCTCTTGCGGTCGCGCTGCTCGAAAAAGGCGAGCAACGGGCGGATGTACGATTCGTGAGTTCGGACGGCGATCTCGTCGATGGCGAGGCGCCTGAACAGGCGACGCAGCACTTCGTCCTCCTGCGCCACCTCTGCGTGGTAGCGTTCGTGGAGTGCTGCGTCGCCGGTGTCGACCGGAACCAGCTCACCGGTTTCCGGGTCGGCCACAACGATCAGACCGGCGGTCGGCAGCCGCAGCTCGAGCGGGTCCGCGGTACGAACGGCCACGAGATCGTGCCTCCCTGCCATGAGCCTGAGCGCACGTTCCCAGGGGTGCTGCGGGTCCGATTGAGGGTCGAGCGCGGGCCGGGCACTGCCGCCATTCCGGGCCCCTGCTGTAGCGCGCAGCGCGACCGGGGATTCCACGTGGATGAAGTCGCTGAGCAGGAAGACGATCGCGCGGTGTCGCAGCAGGCGGGCCGCGTACGCGAGCGCCGCGTCGATGTCGGTCCCTGTGTGCTTCGGCTGATAGACCAGCACATCGCGGATCAGTCGCAGGACGTGGCGTCGCCCCTTGCGGGGTGGCACGAAGTGCTCGACGCGGTCGGTGAAGACGAGGAGGCCGACACGGTCGTTGTTCCTGACGGCGGAGAGCGCCAGCACTGCCGCCAACTCCGCGGCGAGCTCCGCCTTGAACCGCCCCCGCGTGCCGAACTGTCCCGACCCGGAGACGTCGATTACGAGGAGTACGGTAAGCTCCCGCTCCTCCTTGTGCTTCTTGACGAACGGGTGCGCCATGCGCGCGGTGACGTTCCAGTCGATGTGCCGAACGTCATCGCCTGCGGCGTACTCCCGGACCTCGGAGAACTCCATCCCCTGCCCCCTGAAGACGGAGTTGTATTCGCCGCCGAACACAGTGTCGACGAGGCCGCGCGTCCGCAGCTCGATCAGCCTGACCTGCCGCAGGATTTCGCGCGGAACGCCACCCGCGCCGGCATCGCCGGCTGCCTGCGTCGCGGCGGTCGGGGCGGTGGGGGGACCGGGCCGAGCGAAGGCGGCCCGGGTCCGGTCCAGCAGCCCGCCGAGTCGGGCGGCCCAGCCGGTCACGGCACTTCCACGGCCTCGAAGATCCGCTCGACGATGTCGTCGGCCGTGATCTCCTCCGCCTCCGCCTCGTAGCTCACGATGATCCGGTGGCGAAGCACGTCAGGGCCGACTGCCTTCACGTCGTCCGGGAGGACGTATCCGCGGCCGCGCAGGAAGGCGTGCGCACGAGCGCAAAGCGCAAGGAAGAGCGTGGCCCGAGGGGACGCGCCGAATTCGATCAGCGGTGCCAGGCGCGAGAGCCCAACCGACGCCGGGTCACGCGTCGCGGCCACGATGTCGAGGATGTAATCGGCGATCTTGTCGTCGGTGTAGATCTCGTCGATTTCCCGCCGCGCGGCGAGGATCTCGGCCGGCGTGGCGACCGGCTCGAGCGGAGGCAGCTCCCGCACCGCCATGCGGCGCATGATCTCGCGCTCTTCCTCACGCGACGGATACCCGACGCGCAGCTTGAGCATGAACCTGTCGACCTGCGCTTCGGGCAGCGGATAGGTGCCTTCCTGCTCGATCGGGTTCTGCGTGGCGAGCACGAGGAATGGCTCCGGGAGCGGAAAGGTCTCGCCGCCTATCGTGACCTGGCGCTCCTGCATCCCCTCGAGGAGCGCGGACTGCACTTTCGGCGGAGCGCGATTGATTTCGTCGGCGAGCACGAGCTGGGCGAAGATCGGCCCGCGTTTCGGGACGAACTCGCCCGTCCGCTGGTTGTAGATCATGGTCCCGACGACGTCTGCCGGGAGCAGGTCGGGCGTGAACTGGATACGCTGGAAGCTGGCGTCGATCGTCTCCGCGAGCGACCGGACGGTCAGCGTCTTGGCGAGGCCGGGGACACCTTCCAGGAGGACGTGTCCACCGGCGAGCAGCCCGATGAGGAGGCGGTCGATCATCGCGTCCTGACCGACCACCCGGCGGTGGAGCTGCTCCCTGATGCGTATGGCCAGTTCACGGCCGGGCGGCGCCGCCGTGGCGATCGTGCTCGAATCCAATGGCTGTTCCTCCGTGGGTTCATGGGCGCCGCTGAGCGTCCGGGTCTGGTACGCCCGAGATCGGCGTCAGGATCCTCCAGCGACGGCCTGGACGCGCGCCGGCCGCTCCGCGCGAGGGCACGGAGCGGATTCGTGGACGCCCGCCATGCCGACAGTCAGCGCTCGCGCTCGTGTCGACGCAGCGCGGCGACTTCGGCCGGCGTGAGTCGGCGCCACTCTCCGGGCCTGAGTCGCCCAAGCGAAATCGGCCCGTAGCGGCGACGGACGAGGCCGCGGACCGGGTGCCCCACCGCTTCGAAAATCCTGCGGACCTCCCGTCTGCGCCCCTCGCGCATGGTCACGCGCACCAGGCTCTCCTCCGGCGCCGGCGCCCGAAGCAGCCTTGCCGAGTGCACGCGCGCCGGCCCGTCGTCGAGCTGGACACCGGCCCGCAATCTCCGGAGCGTGCCCGGTTCGACGCGCCCGGCCACGTGGACATCGTACACGCGGTCCACCCCAAACCGGGGATGAAGCAACCGATGGGCCACGTCACCCTCGTTGGTGAGGAGCAGGAGGCCTTCGCTGTCGTAATCCAGCCGCCCAACGTGGAAGAGCGCACGTTGCGAATGAGGCAGCAGATCGTAGATCGTGGGTCTTCCCTGGGGATCGTGCCGCGCAGAAACGTAGCCGCGCGGCTTGTTCAGCGCGATCCACAGCGGTCGCTCGGCCTGGACGCGCCGTCCATCCACCTCGACCACGTCGCGGGATGGGTCGACCTTCACGCCCATCACCGTGACCGTATCGCCGTTGACGCGCACGCGTCCGGCGCGGATCATCTCCTCCGCGTGGCGACGGGACGCAACTCCCGCCCTGCCGAGGAATTTCTGGAGGCGGACGGTCTCCGACAAGCGCTGAACCCTCTAATCCGCCCCGGAACCGGCCGGTTCGCCGGGCGCTGCCTGTTGCTCCGATGCGGTGACCAGCGGCAGGGGCAGCGATTCCCCGCCATCCGCCAAAGCCGTGGTATCCGCCGCGGGGTCGGCCCCTGCGGCATCACCAGAAATCGGCCGACCGGTGAGCACGACCGGCAGGTCGTCTGGCCTTGGAAGCTCGTCGATCGCGCGGAGCCCCGTATGCTCGAGGAAGCGCCGGGTGGTTCCGTACAGCAGCGGGCGGCCGAGACCCTCGCCGCGGCCCACGACGTCGATCAGCCCACGGTCCTGGAGCGTGCGCAGCACGCCGGCTGAGCTGACACCCCGGATCTCCTCGATCTCCGCCCGGCCAATCGGCTGCCGGTAGGCGATGATGGCGAGGACCTCGAGCGCCGGCCGGGAAAGCCGATTCGGCTGCGGCACCGTCTCGAAGCGCTCCAGGTGGGGTCTGAACTCCGGGCGGGTCAGCATCTGGTAGCCGCCGGCCAGCTCATAGATCTGGAACGCGCGTTCGGCAGCATCGTATTCGGCCCGAAGCTCGTGGATCGCCGCTTCGACCGCGTCCTCGTCCAGATCGTCGCCGGCCCGCGCCAGGTCCGCCGCCGTCAGCGGCGCATCACTCGCGAAGAGCAGCGCTTCAATGATCCGTGCCGTTCTCATCCGACCGTTTCTCACGGGTTCTGTAGAGCCAGAGCGGCGCGAACGGCTCCCGCTGACGCATCGCGAGGCGCCGCTGTCTGGCGAGCTCCAGGCTCGCGAGCAGGGTGACCACCCGGTGCAGCGGGTCCGCCGCGCTCACGAGCGCGCGGAACTCGACGCGCGCCATCCGGCTCAACGTGCCCAGGATCAGGGATATCTTCTCCTCGATCGTGACGACTCGCCGGGTCACCTGATGGTCCGGCGGGGCCGCCGATCTCTCGCCTACCTGTTTCGCCGCCTCGATCAGCTCGTCGATGCCCAGCTCGAGCGGCTGCTCGGCAGCGCTCGGCTGGAGGCGAGGCACGTAGCCGCGCGGGTAATGTGCCGCACGTTCGGCTTCGGCCGCCTCCAGCAACCGCGCGATCTCGCGGAAGAGCTCGTATTCCAGGAGACGCTGCACCAGGCCCGCCCGCGGGTCCTCGAACTCCGTGCCCTCCTCCGAATGCCGGGGGAGCAGCATCTGCGCCTTGATGCGGATCAGCGTCGCGGCCATCTCGAGGAAATCGCCGGCGCGGTCCAGCCCCAGTGATTCGACGCCGGCGATGGCCTCGAGGAACTGCGCCGTGATGCGCGCGATCGGGATGTCGAAGATGTCGATGTCCTGCTCCCGGATCAGATGGAGCAGGAGGTCGAGCGGACCCTGGAACCGGTCCAGCTCGATTACGAAGGCACCGTCGCCGATCACGTTCCCGGTGGCCATCTCAGATGAGCGCGATCACGAGCCGGCGCGCCAGGTCCTGGAGGACGTAGACCGGCATCAGGAAGAATGACACCACACCGGGCGCGAAAAAGAGGATGGCGAGAAGGACGATCATCCCGTAGCGCCCCAGCTCACGGTACTGGTTCCGCAGCGTCCGCGGCAGCAGGTGCGCCAGCACGTGCGACCCGTCCAGCGGCGGGATCGGGATCAGGTTGAAGAATGCGAGCACGAGGTTGATGAGCAGACCGTATCCAGCCATGCGCTCGAGCACCTCGGTCGCCGGGACCACCGGCGGCACCGCCCGCCCGACGTGGACCAGCACCACGGTGAGCAGCGTGAAGCCCAGCGCCAGGATCAGGTTCGATACGATTCCCGCGAGTGAGACGATGATGTCGCCGCGGCGATACTCCCGAAAATTGGCGGGATTCACAGGGACCGGCTTCGCCCAGCCGAACAGGAACGGAGCGTTCGTGGCCCACAACACGATCGGGAAGATCACGCTGCCGAACGGGTCCAGGTGTGCGACCGGATTCAGCGTGAGGCGGCCCAGGTCCCGCGCGGTCGGATCGCCCTGCTTCAGCGCGGTCCAGCCATGGGCGACCTCGTGGACCACCACGGAGAACAGGAGTACCGGCAGCAGCAGGATGAGATCCATGGGCTTCGGAAGCTACGGCGCGCCCTGGGCTCGCGCCACCCCGCACGACGGCGACGCCGGATTGCCGGGGAACAGCATGCCTATAGCACCGCTGCAACCGCGCGATGCCCCGAGAAACGGCGGCGTCGCATTCCCGGCCCACACGGCCAGGCGCACCTCATGGGCAGGGGGCAGTCATGTCCGCGGTTCACGACACGAGAGACGCGATCTTGACACTCCGGGCGCGCGCGAGGTAGATTTCCCGGCTGACGTTCGGTACACCATGGAGCGGCCACGAGGAGGGCTGTTTGGCCAATTCGAAGAGCGCGATCAAGAGGGCGCGCCAGGCGCAGAAGCGATATCTCCACAATCGGTCACAGCGTTCGCGGCTCAAGACGGCGATCAAGCGCGTCCTGACTGCGGAGAGCCCGGAACAGGCGGAGCAGGCGCTGCGTGAGACGTCGGCGATCCTCGACCGGTTCGCCGTGCGCCGTCTGATCCATCGGAACAAGGCCGCCCGGAAGAAGTCGCAACTGGCCCGCCGAGTCGCAGCGCTTCGGGCGCAGGCCTCCAGCAACACCTGAGGTATCGGGCCGAGATTCCTCCGGCCTGGATCCACGATAGAGAACGGCCCACCGGTTCCCCGGCGGGCCGTCGTGTTTCATGGCTCCCGGTCGACCGCTGATTCGAAGAGGTCGAGGCTCGCCGCCGGGCCGGCCGGAACGCCTCGGCTTTCCCCGCCCCTCAGACGATCCGGCTCGTCGGCATCATCCGCGAATCCCTGAGACTCGGGGGGCGGCGCGCCGGCGCCGCCCGTGAGGTGCCTGTAGAGGTCGCGACCCAGCGACCGATCGTACGTCGTCCAGCCGCTGTCGACGCCGGAAATCAGCGCGCGGGCCTGCGTCATCTTGGCGTCCAGGTCGTCCACGAAGTGGAGGATCAGCGCTTCGAGCGTGGCGGGTTCGCGGGGGCTCTGCCATTCGTAGCGGCCCTGGTGACTGGCGATCAGATGGAGCAGGAGCGAGAGCCGTTCGGGCGTCAGCTCCGGCACCTGCCTGGCTGCGTCGGCCACCATCTGGATTCCCAGAACGATGTGGCCCAGCAGCTTCCCCTCGGTGGTGTACTCGAAGCCGGCAGTGGCGGAGATCTCCCTGGTCTTTCCAATGTCGTGCAGCAGCGCGCCGGCGATCAGCAGGTCCCGGTCCACCGCGTCGCCGTAGTGTTTCGCCGCGGCGTCGCACATCCCGACCATGGAGAGGGTGTGCTCCATGAGCCCGCCGATGTACGCGTGATGATTGAATTTAGCCGCCGGCGCCACCCGGAAGGCGCGGCCCGTGTCGGAGGCGGGATCGAACATCCGGCGGAGCAGTGATTTGAGGGGGCGATCGTGGACGGATCGGATCACGCGGTCGAGATCCCTGTCCATCTCCTCGGTCGAACGCGAAGATCGTGGCAGGAAGAGCTGCTGTTCCTCGGCCTCGACGCGGACCGGGGCGATCTCCTCGATCTTGAGCTGGTGCCGGCCCTGATAGACCTGGACGCGGCCGCGCACCCCCACGTACCCGCCGCTGGAAACGCGTTCGAAAACGGCCTCGGCGTCGTCCCAGACCCGGCCGTCCACCGTACCATGACGGTCCACCAGCCGCAGTTTGAGGTACGGCTTCTCGTGCCTCGTGCGCAGCAGCTCGGCGCCGGCGAGATAGTAGCAGGCGACGTGCAGATCGCCGTCCTGGCACGATTCGATGCGCGGCCACGGGTTCGGCGACCCGCGCAGCCATTCGGCGATCGTGACTGCGCCGCGCGGTTCGGATGTCATACGTTCAACGGCTGGAAGGCCGCTCCGCGGATTCCCAGAGGAGGCGACCGCCGACGAGCGTCCACACGACCCGCCCGGTCAGGCGCCGTCCGGCAAACGGCGTGTTGCGGCTCTTCGAGAGGAACTTCGAGGGTTCGACGACCCATTCCCACGTGGGGTCGAACACCGCGACATCGGCCGGGGTTCCCGGGCGCAGTGTGCCGCCGGGCAGGTCGAATGCGCGTGCCGGCGCGCAGCTCATGGCGTCGACCATACGCGGGAGCGTTATGACTCCGCCGAGGACGAGCTCGGAATAGGCGAGCCCGAGCGCCGTTTCGAGCCCGACGAGGCCGAATGGCGCGTCGTCGAAGGCCTGCTCCTTTTCGTCGTAGTGGTGCGGCGCGTGGTCCGTGGCAATGACATCGAGCGTGCCGTCGGCCACGCCGGCGCGCACCGCTTCCCGATCCGCGGCCGTGCGGAGTGGTGGATTGACCTTGGCCTCCGTCCGATAGCCGTCGACCGCCTCGTCGGTCAGCGTGAAGTGGTGCGGCGCGGCCTCTGCCGTCACGCTCACGCCGCGGTCCTTCGCATCCCGAATCAGCTCGACGCCTCGCCGGGTCGAGACGTGCTGGATGTGGAGGCGCCCGCCGGTCAGCTCCGCCAGGAACAGGTCCCGCGCAATCATCACGTCTTCGGCGGCGTTCGGAATCCCGGTCAGCCCGAGGCGGGTGGAGACGACGCCTTCGTTCATCGTCCCGCCGCGCGAGAGCGTGCGATCCTCGCAGTGGTCGGCCACGGGGATGCCGAAGGTCCGGGCGTATTCGAGGGCGAGGCGCATGAGCCCGGAATCCATGACGGGGTGACCGTCATCGGTGATGGCCACGGCGCCGGCCTCGACCATTTCGCCAACCGGAGCGAGACGCTCTCCCTTCTGCCCGACGGAAATCGCGCCAACCGGGTAGATCCGGGCCGCGCCCGCGCGGTCGCCCTGTGCGCGAACGAAGCCCACCGCTGCGGGATCATCGACCGGCGGGTCCGTGTTGGGCATGGCGCACACGGCCGTGAAGCCGCCGGCCACCGCGGCGCGCGCGCCGGTCGCGATGGTCTCCTTGTGTTCCCCGCCGGGTTCGCGAAGGTGAACGTGGAGGTCGATGAAGCCCGGGCAGACGACCAGCCCCGTCGCATCCAGGATCTGCGCGCCGTCGGGCGCCGCCAGGCTGGCGGAGATCGCTTCCACGCGGCCGCCCACGAGCAACACATCCCGAACGTCATCGATCCCCTGACTGGGGTCCACTACCCGCCCGCCACGGATCAGGACGGGTCTCACGTCAACCGCCATGCTTCGCCTCTTCGGCGCGTTCCGGCGCGCCGCCCGCCAGCAGGTACAACACGGCCATGCGAATGGCCACCCCGTTGGTGACCTGGTCGAGAATCACGGAGTGCGGCCCGTCGGCGACATCGCTGTCGATCTCGACGCCGCGGTTCATCGGTCCCGGATGCAGGATCAGCAGGTCCCGGGGAGCGCGCTCGACGCGCTCGCGCGTGACGCCGAAGACGCGATTGTACTCGCGTAGCGTCGGGATGTAGCCGGCCTGCATGCGCTCGAGCTGGAGGCGGAGGACGTTCAGCACCTCCGCCCACTCGATGGCCTCCTCGACGCGGGAGAAGACTGTGACGCCGAGAGATTCGATGTCGGCCGGGAGGAGGCTGCGCGGCGCGCACACCGCGACCTCCGCGCCGAGCTTGAGGAGCCCCCAGATGTTGGAGCGGGCCACCCTCGAGTGCAGGATATCGCCGACGATACACACCCGCGTCCCGTCCAGGCGACCGAGGTGATCGCGGATCGTGAGCATGTCGAGCAATGCCTGCGTGGGGTGCTCGTGCCGGCCATCTCCGGCATTCACGACGTTGGACGGGATGCGATCTGCGAGGAATCGGGCCGAGCCGGATGCGGAGTGACGGATCACTACCATGTCGATCCGCATCGCTTCGAGGTTCCGGGCCGTGTCGACCAGCGTCTCCCCCTTGACCACGCTCGAGCCCGTAGTCGTGATGTTCACCGTATCGGCGGAGAGGCGCTTCTCGGCGAACTCGAACGAGATCCGGGTCCGGGTGGATGGCTCGAAAAAGAGGTTGACGATCGTCTTGCCGCGGAGAACCGGCACCTTCTTGATCGGCCGCTCGCTGATTTCCTTGAATGGCTCGGCAGTGTCGAGGATGGCCCGGATCTGTTCGGCCGAGAGGTGCTGCAGACCGATCAGATCCTTGCCCAGGTATGGACTCACAGGCATCAGTTCGTTGCGCGTCCGGGCGTCACGCGCTCGACGGCGAGACGGCCATCGAGTTCCGGTACGAGAACATCCAGCCGTTCACCCTGCTCCGTCTCGATGAACCGGCCAACGAAATCGGGGCGTATGGGCAGCTCCCGCCCGGTCCGCTCCACGAGCACGCAGAGGAGGATGCGCGCGGGACGGCCGAAGTCCGACAATTCGTCGAGTGCGGCGCGAACCGTCCGACCCGTGTAGAAGACATCGTCGACCACGACCATGGTACGGCCGTCGATCCCGCCCTGGGGCAGGCGAGTCTGGCCGACGACAGGCCTGGGGCCGATCGCCATCAAGTCGTCGCGGTAGAGCGTGATGTCAAGCGACCCGACAGGGGGGCGTGATCCGGTGATCGCCTGGATCTCGTCAGCGATCCGCTCGGCGAGCTGGATCCCTCGCCGCTGGATCCCGAGCAGCGACATGGTTTCCGGCGGATGGACAGCGTCCACGATCTCGCGGGCGAGCCGAGCGAGCGTCTCGCTCACGGCGCGCTCGTCCATCACCAGTTGTCGTTCGGGTGCCGTCATGCCTCGTGTCGGCCACTGGAGGGAATCCGCAACGAGCGGGGCGGAAGGTAAGCAGCGCGCGCGCAGGATGTCAACGGGGCTGCACCGACGCGCGATCCGGGACTCCTGGTCGCAAGACCGACGTCCGCGGAAGACACCGCGATTTCGAGGCGTTCCACGCCCCGGGGCATCGACGCGCTCGGCGCAACCTGGCCGGGCGCAGCACGTCCAATTCGCACCTCACGGCGGTTTCGTGGACCTCAAACCTTTCCGGTACTGTGCTGTAGGAATATGTTGCTGCGTTTCATCAAGTATCGGAAATGAAGGTGGGCAGGGCTCATGGATGAGCTGATGGTGCCGGCGTGGACGAGTGTGCTACCGCCGCTCATTGCGATAGGACTCGCGCTCGCCACGCGCGAAGTGGTGCTGTCGTTGTTTGCCGGCTTGTGGCTGGGAGCCCTGCTCCTGGCCGGGTACGACCCGGTCGGCGGCACGCTCGATTCGCTCGATTACGCGGTGGGCGCGCTGAGCGATCCGGACCACGCTTCGATCATCGTGTTCAGCATGTTGCTCGGCGGGATGGTCGGGGTGATTTCGCGCAACGGCGGTACCCGGGGCGTGGTCGATGCCCTGGGCCAGTTCGCCACGAATCGGAAGCGCGGCCAGCTCTTCACGAGCCTCGGCGCAGCGACGCTGTTCTTCGACGACTACGCGGGAACGCTCATCGTCGGCAACAGCATGCGCCCGCTGACGGACCGGCTCCGGATTTCCCGGGAAAAGCTCGCCTATATCGTCGATTCGACGGCTGCGCCGCTGGCAGTCCTGGGCGTGGTGTCGACCTGGATCGGCTTCGAGATAGGCCAGATCCAGAGCGCGCTCGAACAGGCGGCGGGGCAGACGACGGATGCAGCACTGCGCGCCGAGCTGCTCGCGGGAGCCGAAAACCCGTTCAACGTGTTCCTGCATTCGATCCCCTACCTGTTCTACCCGATCCTGACCATCGGCTTTCTGGTCATGGTCGCTGTCACCGGCCGGGAGTTCGGGCCGATGTTGCACGCCGAGCGGCGGGCGGCGAGTGGGGGCGGGCTCCTTCGGCCGGGAGCGATGCCTGCGGCCGACACCTCCTCGGGAACGTTCGCGGCGAAGGAGGGTCAGCCGCTGCGGTGGTACAACGCGGCGGTTCCGGTTGGCGTCGTGGTGGCGGTCGCGCTCGTCTCGCTCTACTCCACCGGCGCGTCGGCGCTTCCCCCCGAGGAGCGCACGCTGCGCGCCATCATCGGCGAGGCGAATCCGTTCAGCTCGCTCCTGTGGGCAGC
>DATMSC010000559.1:0-1693 GCA_035565595.1 Longimicrobiales bacterium
CGAACAGGAGGGGAACTCCCGCGCGATCCTGCGCGTCGATGAAATACGCCGCCTTCTCCGCGGATTCCGTGTAAATGATCCCGCCGAACTTCGCCGGGCCGCCACCCGGGTCCGGGAACATCCCCCGCGCATTGGCGATCACGCCGACGGGCACGCCGCCGAGTCTGGCATTCGCACAGATCAGCTCGGACGCATGCTCAGGCTGGAACTCGTGCAGGCGTCCACCGTCCAGGATGCAGGACAGCACGGCGCGCATGTCGTACGGCTGCCGGTGGTCGTCCGGGAGCAGCTCGTGGATTTCGCCCGGGTCACGGGCGGGTGGGTCCGCCGGTTCGGGCTGCGTCAGTGCGGCGGGCGGCGAATACGGCACGTTCGCGATGTGCTCACGGATCGCGGCAAGGCACGCATCGTCGTCGGGAACGAGGTAGTGGGCTACGCCGCTGGTGCGCGTGTGGGTCCGGGCACCGCCCAGCTCCTCCGCGCCCACGCTCTGACCCGTGGCGCCCTTGACGAGGTTGGGTCCGCCGAGGCCCATGAAGCTGGTGCCGTCGACCATGTAGATGACGTCGGAAAGCGCGGGAAGGTACGCCCCGCCTGCGATGCACGGCCCCATCACCGCCGCGATCTGCGGGATTCGGCGGCGCCGGCGCATGATCGAGTTGTAGTAGAAGATACGGCTCGCGCCGTATTGGCCCGGAAAAACGCCATCCTGGTATGGCAGGTTCACGCCCGCTGAGTCGACCAGGTACACGATAGGCAGGCGGCATCGCATGGCGATCTCCTGCGCCCGCAGGATCTTCCGCACGGTTTCAGGCCACCATGAACCGGCCTTGACCGTCGCGTCGTTCGCGACCACGACGATGGGCCGCCCCGCGACGGCACCGAGCCCTGTCACCACGCCCGCGGCCGGCGCGGCTCCGTCGTACTGGTCCCATGCGATGAGGAGCCCCACCTCGAGGAAGGCGGATCCGGGGTCCAGGAGACGCTCGATCCGCTCGCGGGCGGTCAGCTTCCCCTGCTCGTGCTGTCGCTGGGCGCGCTCGGGTCCGCCGCCTGCGCGCAGGCGGGTTTCGAGTTCCTTCAGCTCGCGGGCGAGTCTTCGCGATCGGGTCGGGGTGGGATTCGCCTCACGACCGTGCGCCACGGTGCTCGGCGTACCACTCGCGGATGTATTCGATGGGCTCCGACGTCGGAGTGCCCGGGCCGAAGAGCCGGCCGACGCCAAGCTCGGACAGGGCGCGCGCGTCCTCTTCCGGGATGATGCCGCCGCCGGTAACGAGGACATCGTCGAGACCGTGCTCCCGGAGCAACTCGAGCACGCGGGGGAAGAGCGTCATGTGCGCCCCGGAGAGAATCGAGAGCGCTACGACGTCCACATCCTCCTGAAGCGCGGCAGCAGCGATCATCTCGGGCGTCTGGTGCAGACCCGTGTAGATGACCTCGAAACCGGCGTCCCGCATCGCGGCCGCCATGACCTTCGCTCCGCGGTCATGACCGTCGAGGCCGGGCTTGGCCACGAGTACCCGGATCTTCGGCTGCGTCATGCGGATAGCGTTCGAGTTCGAATGTCCGTACGGGCCACCTGGCCGCGAATGTAGAAACCACCTTTGTATGCTGCAAGGCGATCTGGCGACTCATCGACCGTCCCGCGACCGCGATCGCCGCTCCGGCAAACGTGTCGGAACTCACGACG
>DATMSC010000560.1:0-7670 GCA_035565595.1 Longimicrobiales bacterium
TCCCGGTACTCAACGGCTACGCGTACGAGCAGACCACGCGGTACAACGGCCAGAACGGTCGGCTGCGCAACGAATACCGCGAGCGCATCCAGCAGGAAGAGGCATTCGTCACGGCCCAGTACCCGTTCTCGACCACCCGCCGGATCGAATTCACCGCCGGCGCAATGTACTGGAAATATGATTTCGAGCTGCGCCGCACCATCAGGGTGAACGGGCGAGTCGTCGATGAAGAGACGATCGATCTGGCGGAGCCGGCGCGATACACGCTGGGGCGGGGGGCGGTCGCGCTGGTCGGTGATAACTCGATATTCGGTGTCACGTCTCCCATTGACGGCGGGCGTTTCAGGTTTGAGGTCGCTCCGACGTTCGGCTCGCTGAACTTCTACACGATCACCGCGGACTGGCGGAAATACCTGTACCATCGGCCGTTCACCCTGGCGGTGCGCGCTCTGCACCTGGGGCGCTACGGGCAGCACGCCGAGCAGCGCGATCTCGGTTCGATGTACCTCGGGGCGCAGGGCCTCGTGCGCGGTTACGAATACGGCACGTTCGACGCCCTCGAGTGCAGAGAGGTGTCCAGCGGACCGACGGGGTGCGCTGCGCTCGACAATCTGTTCGGCAGCCGCCTCGCGCTCGCCGGCCTGGAAGTGCGGGTGCCGCTGTTCGGAAACGAGCGGCACGGGTTGTTCAATTTCGCATTCCTGCCGACCGAGCTGGCGGGTTTCATCGATGCGGGTATGGCGTGGGACCGCGAAGCAGGTATCTCCCATGACTCGCGGAACGCCGTCGCCAGCGCCGGGTTGAGCCTCCGCTTCAACCTGCTGAACGCTTTCGTCTTCGAAACCTATTACGCCGTGCCGTTCCAGCGCTCATCGGGCGGCCGGCTCTGGATCCAGCTCCTGCCGGGGTGGTAGACCAGCAGAGTCCCGTCCCCGCCTGCGTGCCCGTTTCCAATGCAGGACGAAAGCCCGCCCGACTGTGCCTCCTCGGTGCGGGTCGGAAGCGGGTGCGCAGGGGCGGGTCTCTGCGTCAGGTCTGGTGCACGGCTGACCCCGCGACACCTTCAGGATGGCGCCCAAGGTTGCGTTCGGTGCGGCCCGGCGCCGCTGCCCGGGCGCACGCGCGCCCGCGCACCTTTCAGATCTGAATGTTTGCGTGACCCGGATGCCCGGGCTGGCCGTGTGTGGCCGGAGACCCGGGTATCCACGTGTGGCGCGCGGGGTCAGTTCCCGGCCAGGTAGGTAGCCAGTTTCTCGAGAGTCTGTATCCCGAGCTCGATCGCCCCGAAACCTTCCGCCTCGGCACGCTGCTCGGGAGTCCGCAGCAGAGTACGCATCGTGATGCGTGTCTTCCCATCCACCGGCTCGAACGTCACGGTGACGTGGAACGCGGCCGGGTCACCCTCCGATTCGCCGTGCATGTAGATCAGCCGGCGTGGCCGCTCGACGACCTCATAGCGGATCCAGTTGTCGTAGTCGGTGCCGTCGGGGCCGTGCATCACGAACCGCCAGACGCCACCAGGTCGTACATCCATCTCAAACGTGGTGGTCGTGAAGCCGTTCGGGCCCCACCAGCGGCTGATCCGGTCCTGCTCCGTCCACGCCACGAATACGCGTTCGGGCGGAGCGTTATAGACGCGGGTCAGGATGATCTCCCGGTCCGACGCGGGAACGTGTTCGGCGCGCGGTGCGTCCCCGCTGCGCTGCTGCTCGTCGCTCATGCCTTTTCCCTCCGTGGTGAAACGTGAAGCCACCCGCGCTCCCTCGCCGCCCCGCCAGCAGCAGTGGGGAAGCGACGGGGTGGTTCGGGTTCGTTCGTGGTCAGGACCTGGTCCCGGAAATGGTGCGCGCGAGATGAGCCCCGAGGCGTTCCAGCCCCTCCTGCCAACCCCGGCCTTCACCCTGGTCGGAGGTGAGTCCGGTCTGCCGGATCGTCACCGTGGTCCGGCCAGCGGCCGTTGCCTCGAACAGGACCGCGATGCGTGTTTCTCCGGCGAAGCCCGGACGCGTGCGGACCCCGCCGGAGGGGTCCGAGAAGTGGGCGGTAAACACCAGGCGCTCGGGCGCTACGACTTCCAGGAACTCACCAGCCACCCAGACGTCGCCCAGATCCGGTACCGTGTGCCGAAAGTGGATACGCCCGCCCGGCCGGACCTCGAGCGTGCAGTCGTGTACCGTCGACCCGTGAGGGCCGAACCAGCGCACGAAGTGCTCGGGCTCCGTCCATGCGCGGAATACCAGGTCGCGCGGCGCGGCGAATTCCCGCACGATCACCAGCACCGTGCCATGCGACGACTCCGGCATTGTACCCGCGACGGTCACGTCAGCCGGGGCCGGTCGATTCATCGTTCCCATCTCCTTCCTGCAGGTGAAGGTCTCGCAGGTACGCGTCCAGGCGGTCGAAACTCTCCTCGTAGAAGCGGCGGTACCGTTCGATCCATTCGGCGGCCGCCCGGAGCGGCGCAGCCTCGAGCTGGCATGGACGCCGCTGCGCCTCCCGGCGCCGCCGGATCAGGCCGGCACGCTCCAGCACCCGCAAGTGCTTGGAAATGGCCGGGAGCGTCATGTCGAACGGCTCGGCCAGCTCATTCACGCTGGCCTCGCCCTGTGCCAGGCGCTCGAGAATCGCCCGACGAGTCGGGTCCGCCAGTGCCGCGAAAGTCTCATTCAACCGCTCGACCTGCATGATCTAACCTCTCGGTTAAATAACCGAACGGTAAAATAAATGCCAGGCGGGATCCTCGCAATAGCGTCGTGATGACCCGGGGAAAGCGGGCCGGGCGTGAATGAGGCGCAGGGGTGGGGAACTGGAGACGTCGTCGCGGCGGCTTGCCAGCCCCATGGCTTCGGGCGTCGGAGGCTATGCTGCCGCTACGACGACCATCGCGGTACGGTCCGGGAATGTGGGGGCGGCGGTGTCAGGGTGCTGTGGGGCAGGGGGACACGTGGCTCGCGAGTACGGAATAGACGAGCGGGCGCTCGGCGATCGACCCGGCGTCTGTCTCGCACCATTCGGCATCCCGGGTAAGGGGTCCGGCATTTTGAAAGCCATCGACCGCGCCCGGAGGCTGGATCCACCCGCGGCGCTCGCCGACTCGCTGCCCCATCCGCCGTTCCAGGCGATCGAGGTCGCGGTTCACGTGGAAAAGTGTGACGAACCCTCCGATCAACCCGACGCCGAACTGCTTGAACGGGCACCTGAACAGAAAAGACCCGTCCTCGGCGGTGCACACCCGATCGATGGCAAGGGCCGTCGCGCCACTGGTCACGGCGCGGATCGCGATACCGGGGAGGGACATCGGGATCTCGCCGGCGTAAACGAACGCCGCGGCTGGCCCGACGGAGAGTCCGGCAATGACGAGCGCGACCCTCGCATCGCCTTCCACCGCCCCCGCGATAGTGATCGGCAAGAGCATTCCCGCCAGAGCGATTTCTCGTGCGAGCCGCGGTGACTTCACCCCCGCGGGTTCGGCATCCTGTGCAGCGAGCCGGCACGGGAGCGTGAGGAGCACGGCGGCGACAACTGCGGTTCGAAGTGACATCTGAAGCTCCGGTGTGCAGGGGGATCCCCTCCGGCTACTGTCGACGTCAGGCAGAATACTATGTTGTTCGGCGATGGCTTTCAATGGAGCACGGCCATCGCACCCGAGCCGGACGGTTACCGCGCGCTGTTCACGCGGGCCGGTTCGGCGCCCCTGCCACTCCGCCGGAAGCGCTTCGAGGCTCGGGCGGCGCGCTCCAGAGTGATCGACAGGCGGCTTCGCCTCGCCGGAATCAATCCGAACAACCCGAGCCCCCATTCCGTGGCGGGGCCTATCCCCAGCGCGAAAAGGACGGTGCCGACCCCGACCGGGCCGCCGAGCAACCAGCCGGCGCCCAGAACGGCGAGCTCGATGCCGGTACGGACGCGTCCGACGGGCCATCCGGAGCGCTGTGCGATTCCCAACATCAAACCATCACGCGGTCCCTTCCCCAGACCCGGCGCGATGTAGAGCCCGGTAGCGAGTCCCCAGAGCGCAATCCCGCCGATGTGGTAGGGCACGGCGGTCCAGGCGCCGGCCTCGGGAATGTGCGGCAGAATGAGATCCAGGAAGACGCCGATGAGGAACATGTTCGCGATGGTCGCGGGCCCCGGCCGCACGCCCAGGAACAGCCCGGCGATGAGTATGACGAATCCCACGACGACGATCGCGACGCCCACGGAGACCCCCGACCAGGTGCTCACGCCCACGTGGAACGCATCCCACGGCCCGAGTCCCAGCCCACTCCGGATCAGGAGCGCCATCGCCACCGCAAAGAGGAACAGGCCTACGACCACCTGCGCCCATTTCCGTGCCGGCGTACCCGAACCCGCCTTCGAGCCTCTCCTGCCCGATTCTGGCCATCCCATACGCAAATGCCCCTGATCCTTCATCCTCTCCCGTATCACGTCAGCCATCCGTGCACTGGCCCGTCCTCGCCGACCACGTTAACTTCCGCGCGACGACCATAACAGAGGCAGATTCGTACAATGTCGATCAGTACAGATGCCGGAGCGGAGCGGTTCGCGTACCAGCGGCTCGCGGAGGCGCTTGCAGGGCAGATCCGGCGGGGCACCTTGCGGCCGGGCGACCGGCTGCCGTCGGTCAGGGGGATGAGCCGGAAGCACCGGGTGAGCATCTCGACCGTGATGCAGGCGTATCGCCGGCTCGAGTCGTTGAGATTGGTCGAAGCGCGGCAGCGATCGGGATTCTTCGTAGCTGCGAGGCGGCTTGACCGGGTGCCGCCGCCGGCGATGTCCGCACCGGCATCGAAGCCGGCGACGGTTGGCACGTGTGCGCTGATTGCGGAGATCGTGCGGGCCGTTGCCGATCCATCGGCGGTCCCGCTCGGTGCTGCATTGCCGGACCCGGCCCTGCTTCCCGTAAGGGCGTTGAACCGCAGCATGGGCTCGGCGCTGCGCGCGGCGGGCGCGACGGCGACGTCGCAGTTGCGCGCCGAAGGGCTCGACGAGCTGCGTCATGAGATCGCGAAGCGGGAATGGAACGTTGGCCGGGCATCGTACCACGACGAGATCGTGGTCACGTGCGGTGCGAGTGAGGCGTTGGAGCTCGCGCTGCATGCGACGACTCGCCCCGGGGACATCGTTGCGGTGGAGTCTCCGGCGTTCTTCGGCGTCCTGCAACTGATCGAGCTGCTGGACCGCCGGGTGCTCGAGATCCCGACGTGTCCGGAACGGGGGCTGGACGTCGACGCGCTGGTGTCGGCGGTGGAATCGCACCCCGTTCGGGCGTGCGTGGTGACGCCAAACCACCAGAACCCTCTCGGCGCCCGGATGCCGGATGCGAGCAAGGCGAGGCTCGTGGAGGCGATGGCGGAGCGTGGGATCCCGGTGATCGAGGATGACACGTTCGGCGAGTTGTATTTCGACGGGGTGCAGCCACGTTCGCTCAGGGCGTGGGACCGGACGGGCACGGTGCTCCGCTGCGGCAGCTTCGGCAAGACGCTGGCGCCCGGGTTCCGCGTCGGTTGGATCGTTCCCGGTCCCCGCTACATGGAGGCCGTGAGGCGGGTCAAGCTCGCAACGACGATCGCAACATCGGGTCCCGCACAGCTCGCCATTGCGCGGTACCTCGCGGGCGGCGGGTACGACCGGCACCTGCGCGGGCTCCGGGCCAGGCTGCGCGACAACGTTCAGAGAATGGCTGCCGGTATCGCCGCGAGTTTCCCGGAAGGGACGCGGATCAGCCGCCCGACCGGTGGGTTCGTGCTGTGGGTCGAGCTGCCCGGCAACGCAGATTCGCTCGAGCTGTACGGTCGCGCGCGCGACGCAGGGATCACGATCTGTCCCGGTCCGATCTTCTCGTCACACGGCGCATTCCGCAGCAACATCCGCGTGAGCGCAGGGCATCCCTGGAGCGAGAAGACGGAGTGGGCCATTGCGACGCTGGCGCGACTCGCGCGCCAGGCCTGGCCGCCAGGCGAGTAGGTGCCCCGGCCCGTCAGTCGGCCGGTTCGAACCCGAGGTCGTCCAGGAAGGCGCTGCCGGCACCATCGAAGTGCAGCAATACGGCCTCCAGCGCCGTGAGGTCGAGGTCCGGGTTGACCGCGGTGAAGTGGCTCAACTCGATGGCGTAGGTCTGCAGGAAGCGTTCGACGACTCCCGGCGGCGGCGCCTCGCGAACGTAGCGTTTTGCGAGCGTGTCGTTCTTCCACACGCGCGGCCTGGGCAGTGGGCGGAACGGCACCACGGTCCCGAGCCGGACTGCGGCCGACTCCCCGCCAGCGCGGACTTCAACGACAGGATCGGGGAGCGAGCCCCCGCTGTCGGCGAAGATCGACAGCGTCAGGCGGCCCGCCGGGTCCACGCGCGCGCTCGTGCCCGGATCGAGATTCACCTGTACCGTTGCGGGTCGGGACCACCTCAGGTACAGCGCCAGGTCGCCCTGGAAGGTCCGGTCCCGCAGCTCCGGATCGCGCAGAATCGCGACGTCGAACCCGGATGCGTCGAAGGTGCGGGTGATGAGTCCCCCGACATCGAAATCTGCGATGTCGATCCGGTCGGAGGTCTCCCAGTGAGAGAGGATGACGTCGTCCGGGAGCCAGTGGCGACCCGAGCGGGGCTCGCGGAAGAACGCGTCGTAGGCGCGGTCGTCGAAGAGCGAACGGCGGAGGAAGGCGAGAACGACGGCGCGGGTCAGTTGTTGCTGCTCGGCCGGCGAGAGTATCGAGACGCGGTCCAGCATCCACGAGGCGAGTCCCGCATCCGCATCGTTCCAGACCGAATTGAAGCGCCCGTGATTGGCGCGCTGGCTGAGTAGTGCCACCTTGATCCGACGGTCCGCACCGGTGAATTGGACCCGGTGGTACGTCGCGAGTCCCCAGAAGGCCGGCAGCTCGGCATCGTGGGCGCCCTGAATGACGAGGTAGTCGACATCCGTGAGGCGTATCGGTGCGCCGCGGAACTGCCCTTCCGTGGGCGCGATGCCGATCACGGCGCGAACGGATATGCCGGGCGGCGCCGGCGGGAGCCCTGCGGGTGGGGTCCTTCCGGCCGCGAACTCCGCTGCCAGCGCGGCAGCCTCGCCGCCGCGGGAATGCCCGATGAGCGCGACGCGATCGAGGTCCACCCGTCCGGACAGGGGGTGGTCCGGCAAGTCGTTCCACATCCTGAACTGGTCGACGTGTCGCAGGAGCAGCCAGGCGCGGAGTGGATACTCCTCGCCGCGGTAGTCGAAGAGCGCGTCGCCATTCAGGTAGTTCTCGTCCACCGATACCGCGATCATCCCGTGGCTGGCCAGGTGCTCTCCGAGGTACGCGTATCCGCGTTCGGAGTAGGCGCTCGAGACGCGGTTCCCGTGAGCGATCAGGACGAGAGGGAGCGGTCCGTCCGGCTCCGCCGGGTACCACACGAGTCCGTGGACCGGGATGTGGGCGTCGTCGAATCCCCACAGCCACGCCGCGTAGCTCCGTGCGAGGAATCCTCGTCGGGGGAGGACACCGGACGCGTCGACGACCGCCGTCCGCCAGAGGACGTCCTGCCCGAGCTCCGGCCGCCGCAGCTCGTTGCCTGAACCGTAGGCCGCGGCGACCACTGTATACGAACCACGCTGCGATGGGTCCGGCAGGTCGAGCAGCGGGACGGAGGCAAGACTGACCGGGTCGTTGGCGGTATCGGGGCGGCCCCATCCC